>DASZGP010000001.1:0-14408 GCA_035938695.1 Candidatus Dormiibacterota bacterium
CCCTGGCGGTGGTCGACCTGGCCGCGGGCACGGTGACCAGGGAGATCCCGGTGGGCAACGCGCCCCACAGCGTGGTGCTGTCGGGCGGTCTGGCCTACGTCAGCGACGAGGGCGGGCGGCGGCCCGTGCCCGGCGACCGCACCAACGACTCGAGCGGCACCAGGGTCGTGGCCGACGCCCAGGATGGGGCCGCCAGCACCGGCGCCGTGTCGGTGGTCGACGTCGCGGCCGGCAAGGTGGTCGGCAGCGTCGAGGTCGGGCTCCATCCGACCGCCCTGCTGCTGGCCGGCGGCGACCTGTTCGTGGCCAACACCAACAGCGACACCGTCTCGGTGGTGGACCTGGCCCTCCGCCGGGTGGTGACCACGATCGGCATCGTGCCCTTCCCCGGCGCGCCCTACGGCAGCCAGCCGACCGGGCTGGCGCTGCTCGGCGGCGGCCGGCTGGCGGTGTCCCTGGGGCGGAGCAACGCGGTCGCCGTCTACGACTACCTGGGGCCCAACCAGCCGGTCGCCTTCCAGGGCCTGATCCCGACCGGGTGGTACCCGTCGTCTCTGGCCGTCGACCGCGCCGGACGGCGCCTGGTGGTGGCCAACGACAAGGGCGTCGGCTCGACCATGGTCAGCGACCTCGACCCCGCCGGCGTGGCGCCCAAGCTGGTCCAGGAGTACGTGGCCAGCGCCTCGCTGATCCCCTTCCCGTCGTCGGCCGACCTGGCCCGGGGGACGGTGCAGGTCGCCGCCAACAACGGCTGGAACGCCATCGACACCGCCTGCCCCGACACCTCGGTGGCGCCGGCCGCCATCCCCGCGCACGTCGGCGAGCCGTCGCTGATCAAGCACGTGATCTTCGTGGTCAAGGAGAACCGGAGCTACGACCAGGTCCTCGGCGACGACACCCGGGGCAACGGGGCGCCGGCGCAGGCCGCCTTCGGCCAGAACGTCACCCCCAACCAGCACGCCCTGGCCCGGATGTTCCCGCTGCTGGACAACTTCTACGACAGCGGCTCGCTCTCCGCCGACGGCCACCAGTGGGTGGTGCAGGCCGATGCGCCGGACTACCTGGAGAAGGCCTTCAGCTTCCCCCGCAGCTACCCGGCGATGGGCTTCGACGCGCTCGCCTACCTGCCCAGCGGGTTCCTCTGGGAGAACGCCGTCCGGCACGGCCGCAGCGTGGTCAACTACGCCGAGTACGCGCTGGAGGGCGGCCAGCTCCCGGAGTACTCCGACATCCCCTCCAACGACCGCCTGATCGTGCGCGACTACCCGGGCTTCGCCCTCAACATCCCCGACCAGCAGCGCGCCGACATCTTCCTGCGCCACTTCCAGGACAACGTCAAGCAGGACAGCCTGGCCAACCTGACCTTCATCAGGCTGCCCGACGACCACACCGGCGGCACCAACCCCAGCTACCCCACCCCCGCCGCCGAGGTCGCCGACAACGACCTGGCCCTGGGCCGGATCGTCGACGCCGTCTCGCACAGCCAGTTCTGGAAGGACACCGCGTTCTTCGTCGAGGAGGACGATTCCCAGACCGGCACCGACCACGTCGACGGCCACCGCAGCGGGGCCTTCGTGATCAGCCCCTACGCCAAGCACGGCGGGGTGGTCGACAGCACCTACTACACCCAGGTCAACGTGGTGCGCACGATCGAGCAGATCCTCGGGCTGCCGGCGATGAACCAGATGGACCTGGCCGCGGCGCCAATGCGCGCCGCCTTCACCAACGTGCCCGACCTGACGCCCTACACGGTGATCGCCAACCGGGTCGCGCTGGGGGCCATGAACCCGTCGCTGGCCAGCCTCAGCGGGCTGGCCAAGGAGTGGGCCCAGGCCTCGATGGCCCAGAACCTGAGCCGTTCCGACGCCGCCGACCCGGCGGTCATCAACCGGGCCGACTGGTACTCGGTCGAGGGCTTCTCGACGCCGTACCCCGGCGATCCCCGGGTGCTGCATCCCTGGGAGGTGGCGCGCCTGACGGCCCGGCCGGAGGTCGAAGCGGCGCCGCCGGCCCCCGTCCGTCCGCCGGGTGGCGCGCGGCCCGGCGGGGTCGGAGGTGCGGCAACCGGAGCGGCGGCCCCGCTCACCGGCGCCGCCGCCCCGGCCTGCCGTCCGGTCGGCCTGTCGGCGCGGCAGCTCGCGCCGGCGGTCGGCCCGGCGCTGCCGCTCACCGGCCGCGGCTTCCCCGGCGCGCTGGTCGCCGCCCTGCTGCTCGGCCTGGGGGTCGCCCTGGCGCTGCTGGCGCCGCGCCGGCGGCCGGCCTAGTCCCGGAGGCGCTCCAGGTCGGGCCGGGGGGCGCCGCTGTCGGCCGGGGTCTCGGCGCACGCCTGGACCGCCGCCCGGGCGGCTTCGAGGTCGCCGGCGCGGAGCGCGGTCAGCGCGCCCGAGGCGGGGATGCGCTCGTAGATCGCGGTCTGGGCGGCCAGCGGCACGCCCTCGGCGCGGAGGCGGTCGCGGAGCTCGCCGGTCAGCTCGACCAGCCGGCCCAGCTCGGGGGTCACGGTGCTCTCCAGCATCCGGCGGACGTGGGCGGCCATGAAGGGGCTGCGGCCGGCGGTGGAGATCGCCACCTGCAGCGGCCCGCGGCGGACCAGGGCGGGGGCGATGAAGTCGCACAGCTCGGGACGGTCGAGCACGTTCAGCAGCACCCCGCGCTCGCGGGCGGCGGCGGCGACGGCGTCGCCGGTGGGGCGGTCCTCGCTGGCGTCGACGGCCAGGAAGCAGCCGTCCAGGTCGGCGGGCTGGAAGCGGCGGCGGAGCAGGGCCAGGCGGTCGGTGGCGGCCAGCTCCTTGAGCCCCGCCGTGGCGTTGTCCCAGACCACCGTCAGGCGGGCGCCGGCCTCCAGCAGGCCGCGCGCCTTCTCCTCCGCCGGCCGGCCGCCGCCGACCAGCAGGCAGGGACGCCCGCCGAGGTCCAGGAAGGCCGCGTAGTAGCCCATCGCTTGCCGCTAGTTTGGCTCAGGCGCTGGCGCGGCGGGTGCGGGTCTCGAAGGCCGGGTGGGCCACCTTGAGGCGCTCGCCCAGCTCGGTCTCCAGCGGCCGCAGCGACGGGTGGTGCTCGCGCTCGGCGCGCGGCACGTCCACCGTCCAGGAGCCCTCCAGGCGCCCCGGCTGGCCGCCCATCAGGTGGATGTCGTCGGCCAGCAGGATGGCCTCGCGGAGGTTGTGGGTGACGAACAGCACGGTGACCCCGGTCTCGTCCCAGAGCCGCAGCAGCTCGACCTGGAGCGAGGCGCGGGTGATGGCGTCGAGCGCCGAGAAGGGCTCGTCCATCAGCAGCACCTGGGGCTGGAGGACCAGCGCCCGGGCGATCGCCACCCGCTGCAGCATCCCGCCGGAGAGCTCGTGCGGGCGCGCCCCGGCGACCTTCTCCAGGCCCACCAGCTTGAGGTAGCCAAGCACCTCGCCGCGGCGCACGTCGGCGGCCACCCCGGCGGCGCGGAGGCCGAACTCGACGTTCTCGTGCACCGTCAGCCAGGGGAACACCGCGCCGCCCTGGAAGACCAGCTGGGTGCGGGGGTCGACGGTGGTCACCGGCTTGCCCCCCACCCGCAGCTCTCCCGCCGACGGCTGGCGCAGGCCGCTGACCAGCGACAGCAGCGTCGACTTGCCGCAGCCCGAGGCGCCGATGATGCAGGCGAAGCGGCCGGCCTCGACGCTGAAGCTGAGATCGGTGACCAGCTCCTTGCCCTCGATGGCGAAGCCGACCCCCGCCAGCTCGACGTTCAAGCTCATGGCAGCGCCGTCAGCCCGGGGCGCGACTGCCGAGCCTCCCGCAAGCGGGAGATGCTCACTACCGTGGCGCCTTCAGCCCTGATCGCTCCGGGCCAGCTCCGCCTCGCGGAGGATGGCGGCGATCTCGGGGCGGGTGAACTCCAGCGGCAGGTCCTCGCCGGCGCGGAGCATCTCGCGGACCCTGGTGCCGCTGAGGACCACCCGCTCGTCGCCGCCGTGGGGGCAGGTGCGGGTGGTGGCCATCGAGGCGCAGGCGCGGCAGTAGAAGGCGTGCTCGAACTTCAGCAGCTGGATGCCGATCTCCTCCGGCGTGAAGCGCTCGAAGATCTCCTGGGCGTCGTAGCTGCCGTAGTAGCTGCCCACGCCGGCGTGGTCGCGGCCGACGATGAAGTGGGTGCAGCCGTAGTTCTTGCGCACCAGCGCGTGGAAGATCGCCTCGCGGGGGCCGGCGTAGCGCATCGACGCTGGGAACACCGAGAGCAGCACCCGGGCGTCCGGGTAGTTGTGCTCGATCAGCGCCTCGTAGCAGCGCATCCGGGTGGCGGCCGGGATGTCGTCGCCCTTGGTCTCGCCGACCAGGGGGTGCAGCAGCAGGCCGTCGACCTGCTCCAGGGCGACCTTCTGGAGGTACTCGTGGGCGCGGTGCACCGGGTTGCGGGTCTGGAAGCCGACGACGGTGCGCCACTCCCGTTCGGCGAAGCGCTGCCGGGTCTGGGTCGGGGTCAGCCGGTATTCGGCGAAGTCCGCCTCCGGGATGTGGATCACCTCCACCGGACCGGCCAGCGCCCACTCCGGCTGCTCCAGCACCCGGGCCACGCCGGGGTGGGCGGTCTCCGAGGTGCCGTAGACCTCGGCGGCCAGCTTCGCGCGGTCGTAGCGGTAGGCCTCGGTGACCGTGAGCACCGCCAGCGCCTCGCCGTCGTGCGCCAGCGCCACGCGGTCGCCCGGCGCCACCGCCCGGGCGACGCTCTCGTCCACCGGCAGGATGATCGGCAGGCTCCAGACGGTGCCGTCGGCGAGCCGGATGCGGTCGCGCACCGACAGCAGGTCGGCCTCGCCGAGGAAGCCGGTCAGCGGGCTCATGGCGCCGGTGGCCAGGAGCTCCAGGTCGGAGAGCGCCCACGCATCGAGCTCCACCGCGCGCAGCGACGTTGCCTCGCGCGCCAATTCCGCCGCGCGCTCCGGCGACGCCTGGCGCACCTGCAGCGTGCCGCCGTGCGGCGCGATGCCCGGCACGCTCGCGCTTGCCGCCGCGACGTCGCCGGGTGTGTTCGCGCTCGCCACGCCTGCCGCGTTGGCACTCGCCGCGTCCGCTGCCGCCGCAGCGTCCGGCACGCTCGCGCTTGCCGCCCCGACGGCCGCCGCCAGGTACCCCAGCCGCTCCAGCGCGGCCACGATGCGCGCCGTCGATTCCTCGACGGTCTCGACCGCGCTGTCGACGCGGACCTCGGGGTTGAGCGGCGCCTCGTAGGGGTCGCTGACGCCGGTGAAGTTCTTGATCTCCCCCGCCAGGGCCTTGGCGTAGAGGCCCTTGACGTCGCGCCGGGTCAGCTCCTCGATGCTGCAGTCGACGTGGACCTCGACGAAGTCGCCGACCATCGCCCGGACCTCGTCGCGCACCTCGCGGTAGGGCGAGATCGCCGCCACCAGCACGAAGACGCCGTTGCGCGTCAGGAGCTCCGCCACGAAGCCGATGCGCCGGATGTTGGTGTCGCGGTCCTCCTTGCTGAAGCCCAGGCCCTTGGAGAGGTTCTCGCGGACCACGTCGCCGTCGAGGACCTCGACGGCCTGGCCGCGGCGGCGCAGCTCGGTGATCAGCAGCTCGGAGATGGTCGACTTGCCGGCGCCGGACAGCCCGGTGAGCCAGATCGTCGCGCCCCGGCGGGCCGGGGTGGTGGCGCCGGCGGCGCCGGTCGTGCTGGATGTCATGGTGGCGGTCATCAAATCACTCCTGGGCGGGAGGAGGCAGCCCTCCCGTGGTCGATGTTCTCGCGGGGTCAGCGCGGCGGGTTGGCCCGCTCGCGCATGCCGCCGCCGGGGAGCGCGTAGTCGCCCTCCGGACGCACGGCGTGGGTCACTGGCGCCTCCGAGCTGCCCGCCTCCACCAGCGCGCCCGCGGGCATGGCCTCGCGGGCGAAGTCCTGGAGAGCGGCGTCGTCGAGGGCGTTGAGGTAGGCGGTGAGGTCCTGGCCCGGCAGCCTGCGGGCCAGGTAGAGCCGCAGCAGCGACTCCACGTAGTCGGGGATGCGCTCGGCGCGCACCCGGGCGCCCTTGGCCAGGCGGCCGAAGCGGCTGGCCTCGCCGAGGTGGCCGCCGAGGTGGAGCTGGAAAATCTCCGTGGGCACGCCGTCGACCGTGGCCACCGAGCCCATCAGCCCGATGTCCGCGATCTGGAAACGGGCGCAGGAGTTGGGGCAGCCGTTGAAGTTGACCCGGCAGTAGTCCTCGAAGTCCGGCAGGCGGCGCTCCAGCTCCTCCACCAGCACCTGGGCGTGGGACTTGGTGGCGGTCACCGCCAGCTTGCAGAACTCGATCCCGGTGCAGGCCATGGTGGCCCGGCGGAAGCTGCTCGGTCGGGCCTGCAGCCCGATGTCACCGAGCTCCCGGATCAGGCCCTCGACCCTGGCCTCGGGCACGTCGAGGATCAGCAGCTTCTGCTGGGTGGTGGCGCGGGCCCGGCCGCTGCCGTACTTGCGCGCCAGCCGGGCGATGCCGGCCAGCTGCTCGGCGTCGCTGCGGCCGGCGACCATGGCGAAGCCGACGTAGAGGTTGCCGTCCTTCTGGCGGTGGACGCCGATGTGGTCGCGGTGGGCGGCCGCCGAGGCCGGCGCCGGCGGGCCGTCGGGCAGGCGCCGCTTGAGGTACTTCTTCTCCAGCACCTCGCGGAACTTCTCGACGCCCCAGTCCATGACCAGGAACTTGAGCCGGGCGCGGTTGCGGGCCCGGCGGTAGCCGTAGTCGCGGAAGATCCGGGTGATGCCGACGCAGACCTCCTCGAGGTCCTCCGGGGCGACGAAGGCGCCGAGGTGCCGGGCCAGGTGCGGGGTGGTCGAGAGCCCGCCGCCGACGTAGACCGCGAAGCCGACCCGGCCGTCGACCCGGTGGGCCACCGCGCCGATGTCGTTGATCTCGTCGGCGGCGCAGCGGTGGGTGCAGCCGGTGATCGAGATCTTGTACTTGCGGGGCAGGTTGCTGAACTCCTTGGTGCCGGTCAGCCGCCGGGTCACCGCGTGGACGTAGGGGGTCGCGTCGAGGTACTCGTCGGCGTCGACGCCGGCGGTGGGGCAGCCCAGGATGGTGCGGGTCACGTCGCCGCAGGTCTCCAGCGTCGACAGCCCGACGGCCGCGAGCGTGGCCCAGATCCGCGGCACGTCCTCGATGCGCACGTTGTGGAACTGGAAGTTCTGGCGGTCGGTGACGTCGATCACCCCGCCGCCCCAGCGCCGCGCGATCTCGGCGCAGGCGTCGAGCTGCTCGGCGGTGAGGATGCCGCCGGAGATGCGCACCCGCATCATGAAGCGCTTGGCCTCCTCGGGACGCTGGGTGTAGAGCCCGTACCAGCGGAAGCGCCCGTTGAGGTCGGCGGGGTCGATGGCGTCGAAGCCCTTGGCGCTGTACTCGTTGACGATCCGGCTGTAGACGTCGAGCCCGTCCTGGTTGCGCTTGTTCTGCTCGCTGGGGGTCAGCGGCTCGAGGTAGCCCAGGCCCCACTGGCCCTGGGCCCGCTGGTGGCGCGGGATCTCCAGGGATTCCTCGTCGGCTTCGGCGATGGTGGAGGTGGCGTCGGTCATCAAAGAAGAAGCGCGCCCGGCGCGCCGCCCGCGGCGGCCGGGCGCGCGAACCCTTCCCTAGGCGGTGGCCGCCCTGGCGGCGACCTCGAAGGTCAGGTCGACGGCCTCGCCGTCCTGGAGCGAGACGGTGGCCTCGTCGCGGACGTCGCCGGGGGCGATGAAGATCACCGTCCAGGTCCCCGCCACGGGGAAGAACTGGAACTGGCCCGAGGGGTCGGTGCGGATCTCCGCCACGAACTCGTCCTGCGATCCGCGCAGGCGGACGTAGCCGCCCTCGAAGGGCTGGCCGTCCTTGGTCACCACGCCACGGATGGCGGTGGGGCCGACGTAGTCGGCGGGTGCGGTCGCGCAGCCGGTGTAGGTCATGCGGTCACCTCCTCCTTGTAATCCAGCTCGATCGGCACGCCCACCAGGGAGCCGTACTCGGTCCACGAGCCGTCGTAATTCTTGACCTTGGGGAAACCGAGCAGCTCCTGGAGCACGAACCAGGTGTGCGAGGAGCGCTCGCCGATGCGGCAGTAGGCGATGGTCTCGTCCTGGGGCAGCAGCCCCTGCTCGACCTGGTACAGCTCCTTGAGCTCCTCCAGCGACTTGAAGGTGCCGTCCTCGTTGGCGGCCTTGGACCAGGGCACGTTCTTGGCGCCGGGGATGTGTCCCTTGCGCTGGGCCTGCTCCTGTGGCAGGTGGGCCGGCGCCGCCAGCTTGCCGCTGAACTCGTCGGGGGAGCGCACGTCGACCATCGGCTTGACCCCCACCGAGGCGATGACCTCGTCGCGCAGGGCCCGGATCGAGCTGTCGGCGGGCTGGGCGGTGTAGGTGGTGGCGCTGACCGCGGGCTTGGCGGCGGTCAGTTCGCGGCCCTCCAGCTCCCACTTCTTGCGGCCGCCGTTCATCAGGTGGACGTTGCCGTGGCCGTAGACCTTGAAGTACCAGTAGGCGTAGGCCGCGAACCAGTTGTTGTTGCCGCCGTAGAGCACCACGGTGTCGTCCTGGCCGATGCCCTTGCGGCCGGCCAGGGCCTCGAACTGCTCCTTGGTGACGAAGTCCCGCCGGACCGGGTCCTGGAGCTCGTTGCGCCAGTGGAACGAGCTGGCGGTGGGGATGTGGCCGCGCTCGTAGGCCTCGGTGTCCTCGTCGACCTCGACCAGCTTGATGCTGTCGAGGTGGTCGGCCACCCACTGGGTGCTGACCAGGGCATTGGGGTTGGCGTACTCACCCATGTCGGTTCTCCTCCTGATTCCTGCTCAATTTCTGCTGCGCATCGACACCACCTGGGCGGCGCCGCTGCCGTCGACTGAAAGCTCGTAGTTCAGGCCGCACTCCTTGGCGCCCTGCTCCCACCACCACCGCCCCGCGCGAGGGTCCTCGCCCGGCTCGGTGGCGCGCGTACAGGGCTCGCAGCCGATGCTGGTGTAGCCCCTGGCGTAGAGCGAGCTGCGGGGGACGTTGTGCTCGGCGACGTAGGCGGCCACCTGCTCGGCGCTCCAGCCGGCCAGCGGGTTGAGCTTGACCCGGCCGCCGTGGGCGCCGTCAAGCTCCACCTCGGCGACGTGGCTGCGGGTCTCCGACTGGTCCCGGCGGAGGCCGGCGATCCAGGCGTCGAGGGTCGCCAGGCGGCGCTTCAGGGGGTGGACCTTGCGCACCTCGCAGCAGCTCAGCCGCAGCTCGACGGACCGGTGGAAGAGGTTGGGCCCGTGCTCGCTGACCAGCGCCGAGACCTCGCCGGCGTCGGGGTAGAGCACCTCGACCTGGATCGAGTACCGCTCGCGGACCTCCTCGATCAGGTCCAGGGTGGCCGCCGGCAGGCGCCCGGTGTCGATGGTGAAGACCTGGATCGCGGGGTCCAGCCGGACCGCCATGTCGAGCAGCACCATGCCCTCGTCCTGGAAGGACGTGGAGAGCGCCAGGCGCTCGCGGGGAAAGGTCTGCAGCGCCCAGCCGAGAACGGTCTCGGGGGCGGCCCCGCTCAGGCGGGGCGCGGCCTCCGCGACGAGGTTCGCGAGATCCGTGGTTCGCGAGTCGGTCCGGGACACGCTGGCTGCAATGGGGATCGACCTCCTGGCCGAGGTTTCGGTAATTCCGACCGAAAAACTAGGACTTCGGATTATGCCTGAGGCCCAGGCTCTCCGGCAACGCCGTGGGACACCGCGCTTTCGCGCCAGGCGCGCCAGTCCAGCCAGGTCGCCTCGGTCATCGTCCGGGCCGCCCGGCGGAGCCAGCCGGAGGGACGGGCGGCGAGGTCGGCCAGGATCGGGTCGGCCGCGCCGGGGGTGCCGAGGTGGACGTTGGCGGTCTCCCAGCCCATGGCCCGGAGCAGGCGCTCCTCGTCGCGCCTGACCGGCAGCGACCCCAGGCTGACCCGCGAGCAGTCGGGCGCCAGCCGGCGCACCACCAGGCCCTCGGCCACCCGCACCTCGGGGTCGGGGCAGCGGACCGCGCCGGCCAGGACCTCGGCGTAGCGGTTGGGGGCGGGCGTCCCGCCGGCCCAGCCCCAGGCCGAGGCCAGCACCGGCTTGGCCTCCCGGGCGACCAGGCCGTGGATGTCGCCCAGGGCCACCGTCCGCTGCCGCCCCAGGCTGCCGACCCCGGCGACGCGGTGGTAGAGGCCGATCTCCTCGGCGCCGGGGGGCAGGCGCCGCCGCAGGGCCCGGACCACCGTCGCCGGGACCGGCCGGGGCGGTGGCGGCAGGTGGCGCATCCGCTCCCAGTAGACCACCGGGTCCCGCTCCTCGTTGAGCGCCAGCCGCCGCAGCCAGCGGTCGTTCTCGGCCAGGACCACCGGCCGCCCGCCACCGGTGACGGAGTCGGTGTACCCGGCGAGGATCGCCCGGCAGGCGTCGCGGAAGCGCAGGCCGAGGTGGCCGACGAGGATCGCCAGCCGGGCGCTGGTGGCCAGGCGGACCAGGTCGTTGGCGTAGGGCAGCCGGGTGGCCTCGTCGAAGTCGTTGACGCCCCAGACCAGCCGGGCCTCGACGTCGCGCCAGGTGCCGAAGTTCTGGACGTGGAGGTCGCCGACCCCCAGCACCTCGGGGCCGTCGACGGCCTCCGGGCAGAGCGCCGGCAGGACCTCGGCCCAGCGGTAGAAGGTGCCCCGGAGGAAGCCCAGGGGATCGGCGGCCATCAGGCGGTGCTTGCGCTCGATGTCGGCCTGGACCACCCGGGTGTGGCGCCCCAGCCAGCGCTCGTAGGCGGCGGTCCGCGCCACGATCTCCGCCCCGGCGGCCCTCCCCCTCATCCGGGGGTGCCCGGCCTCAGCAGGCCCAGTCGGCGTCGTAGCGGCCGCCGGGGTACTGCACCAGCGCCACCGAGCCGCCGGTGAAGGCGCTCGCGGGGTCGCAGCTGAGCGCCGCGCCGGCGAGGCTCACCGGTCCCGCCACCCAGCTGGGGATGCCCGGACGGTAGTCGCCCACGATGCGGTTCCACTGGTAGCCCGTCGAGTATGCGCCGACGCCGGCGACGTCGGGCTGGGCCGAGAGCCCGTCGATGGCGCCCTGCACCACCCAGGCGTTGAGGCGCGGGTCGCCGGACCAGCGGTTGCCGGTCTCCACGTCCAGCCACCAGGTCGCCGAGCGCGCGCCCTGGGAGGCGGCGTAGTCGTGGGCGTAGACCGCGGCCCCGTAGCCGTAGTTGTAGGCCTGGCAGCCGGCGTCGCCGCCACAGGTGCGGGGGCCGCTCCGGCTCTGGCCGTAGGCGGTGTTCATGTACAGCCCGAGCTTGCCGTCGACCACCTGCCGGGCCCAGCGGTACTCGGCGCCGACGCAGGGGTTGCGGGTGTTGGGGCGCCCGCCGTTGACCCCCACCACGGCCACGGTGTAGGGCTGGGCCGGGAACGCGCCGCCGCACTGCGGGAAGGAGATGTCGTAGCCGGGGTTGACCGGCGTCGGGGGGACGAGGGCGTAGCCGGTGACGGAGGCGGCCAGCAGGGTCACCCCCAGGGCGGCGACCAAGCCGAGCGCGCGCCGCCCTCGGGCGGCCAATCCCATCACGTCGGGGAGTATAGGCAGGCGATCCCTACGGTGCGCCGGCCACCCTGGCCCGCCGCCAGAGCGCCAGCGCGGTGAGCGGCAGCAGCAGCGCCAGCAGCAGCGGGCCGCCGGCGCCCAGCGCGGTGTTGGGCAGCGGCCCGGTCGAGGGCGGCTGGCTGGCGCCGGTGACGAAGAACGCCGTCTGGCTGGCGTTTCCGGCGGCGTCGAAGGTCCGCAGCGCGAAGTAGACCCGCCCCGTCGGCAGGCCGGAGAGGGTCAGCGACTCGGTCTGCCCGCCGGCCTTGGGCTTGGCGGTGGCGATCGGGGTGCCGGAGGCGAAGCTGGCGTAGGTCAGCGGGGAGGTCGACCAGCGCAGGTCGTAGTGGTCGGCCTGGCCGACCCACCAGTCGTTGCCGGGCGCGGTCCAGGTCAGCGACCGGCCGCTGTCGTCAGTGCTGGTGGCGGGGTCGGCCACGCCGGCGATGGCCAGGTCGTTGACCGTGGCCGGGGGCCGGGTGTCGAGGCCATAGCGCCCGGTGTTGCGCTCGTCGTGGTGGAAGTGCCACCACTGGTCGTTGGCGGCGGGCTGGCCCTTGGTGTCGGTGACCACCAGGAAGCCGTCGCGGGTCATGGTGACCAGGGAGACCGGCCCGCCCCGGGTCAGCTGGCCGACCGCCGGGGTGGTCGTGATGTAGCCCCCGGTGAAGACCGGGAAGCCGGCCGGCTCGGGGTAGTCGGCGTAGCGCTGGAGGGTGGTCGAGACGTTGTTGGTGGTGCTGTTGATGGTGGGGTCGGCGGTTACCGTGGGATCGAAGGCGTGGACCCAGTAGCCGCCGCTGCCGGCGATCACCTGGCGGGTGCCGTCACCCTTGACGTCGGCGATCACCGGGCCGGAGAGGAACTGCCAGTCCTCGATCATCCGGGGGAAGGTGGCGACGGCGCTGCCGCTGGTCATGTCCCAGGCGCCGACCAGGTGGTCGAACTGGGGCTTCTTGCCCGGCGCCGCGGCGGTGTCGGCCACCAGCAGCGGGCTGAGGCCGCCGCTGACCACCGACAGGCTGGTGGCGCCGCCGAGGCGGCCGACCGCGGTCTGGGTGACGCCGAAGCCGAAGGCCCCGCTGGGGTCGGTCTCGTTGCTGCCCAGGCCCTTGAGGTAGGTCTGCAGCGTCGAGTAGGTGCTGCCGTCGGGGTTGTAGGTGTTGACCGGGTGCTGCTGGTCGGTGCCGCCCAGGAAGACCCCGCCGGCCAGGCGCAGCTTGCCGTCGCCGGCCGGGTCGGCCAGCGCCGGCGAGGAGATGATCCCCGAAGCCACCGTGGGCACGCCGGCCGCCGACAGCGAGGTCGGGGTCACCGGCCAGCCCGGCAGCAGCTTGCCGTCGGGCCCGTAGGCGTAGAGGTAGCCGTTGGTGTTGGGCACCGAGCCGCTGACCTCCTCGGTGCCGACGATGACGTCCAGCCGGCCGTCGCCGCTGAGGCTGCCCAGGGCCGGCGTGGCGGCGATCTTGTAAGGCTCCTTGGCGGCCGCGTTGGGGTGCACCGGCCAGCCCGGCACGGGGGTCCCGTCGGGGCGCAGGGCGTAGACGCAGCCGTTGCCGGCGGCGATCACGATGTCCTTCCTGCCGGTGCCCTCGAGGTCGCCCAGGACCGGCGCGGCGATGGTGCCGTAGTCGGCGTAGCGGGTGGCGTAGCCGTAGGCGTGGGTGGTGCCGCAGTAATCGCTGGCGCTGGCCGGGGGGCCGTTGCTGGGCGGCGGCACGCCGACCGGGAAGCCCGGCAACAGGCTGCCGTCGTTGCGCCAGGCGTAGACCCCGCCCTTGAGCAGCGCCGCGACCACATCGGGACGGCCGTCACCGTTCAGGTCGGTCACGGCCACCGAGGCGACGAACTGGCTTCGCGGCGCCTGGCCGTCGACCGCCGTCACCCCCGGCACCGCCAGCGGCGCGGCGAACACCGGCCAGCCCGGCACCGGGGTGCCGTCGGGACGGAGCGCGATGATCTCGCCGTCGGCGCTGGGGATGATGAGGTCCAGCTCTCCCCGGCCCTCGAGGTCGTAGAGCGTCGGTGAACCCTCGCCGGAGGTGCCCAGCGAGAGCGGGAAGCCGGGGTGGCTGCTGGCGGCGTGGAGCACGAACAGGACCCGGCGGTCCTGCCCGACCAGCGGCGCCGGGGCGTTGATCCCGGCGGGGTCGGTGACGTTGGGGGCGCTGCCGCCGACGCCGTCGTCGCTGGCCAGCACCCTGACGGTGTAGGTGCCGGGGTAGTCGAAGGCCCGGCTGGCGGAGGTGTCGGCGCACTGCCCGGGGGTCGCCGGCAGGGTCCAGGTGGCCAGCACGCCGTCGATCGACGGCACCGTCAGCCCGGCGTGGGTGGCGATGGTCTGCCAGTCGGCGTCGGCCGGCTCCAGGCAGGGCGCGACCTGGACCTTGAAGCTCCAGGTGTGGCCGGCGCCGACGTGGCGGGCGTCGCCGACGTGGCCGACGATCGGCAGGCTGGGGGTCCGGGTGGGATCGTAGTAGCCGAACCACTGGGGGCCGCTGAGCCCGCTGAAGGCGGCGGTCTCGGGCACCGTCTGGCCGAAGAGCTGGGCCTCCGGCGGGATCTGCTTGGCCGCGGCGTAGAGGACGGCGTCGTAGAGGTTGGGCCGGCCGTAGCCGTACCACTGGTTCCAGCCGGTGTGGGGGTCGCCGTTGACGGCCGGGTAGAAGGGTCCGTCGTTGAAGCTGACGCCGTTGGATGGCGGGTAATTGTTGGAGGTCGGGGCGTCATTGTTGTGGACCCTGGTCGCGGTGTAGGCCAGGATCTGGCGGACCTCGTTGCTGGTCAGCGGGGTGTCGGTACAGGCCGGGAAGACGTAGCCCAGGGTCAGGTGGCCCTGGCAGTAGCCGTTCTCCAGGCCGGCGCTCCGCACCAGGGCGCCG
>DASZGP010000002.1:0-20283 GCA_035938695.1 Candidatus Dormiibacterota bacterium
CGGTCGAGTTCGAGGCTCGGCATCAATCAACCTCGGCAGCATGAATCCCAAAAATCCGACTCCACCGAACTGGGGGTATCCGGAGGTGTCCACCAAACCGGGTCAAGACCAACATGAATCCCGGCGGCACGCGCCGCAAGGCGTCCAGTAAGCCCCCGCTCCGCGGCCGGATTTCCAAGGTCGCCATCGCTACTGCAGGCCGTTGGCGGCGCGCTGGAGCTTGGCCCAGAGCCCAGTCGAAGCATCCCCTGCCATCTCGCCAAGCTTGGCAAGGCCCTCATTGGGAGCACAGCTTGCTATGGCTTTCCCACCAAGGAACGAAAGCGGGATGCTGCCTGCGTCGATGACCGCTGACTGGTATTCGTTGGACGCCCTGGTCGGATCCGACTCTCCCCATGCCGCCAGCCCATGCAATCCCGCCGCGGCCGCAGAAGAGCCAATCGCCAATCCCGCCGCCGTTGCGGCACAGGCCCCGCCTGCCACTGCACCGACGCCGGTCTCTGAGAACACGACCGCCCCAATGCCACAGGCGTAAGCCACCCCGCTCATCACCTCGGAGGCAGTGTCCGCGAGCTGGGCGGTCGACTCCAGCACGGCCGTGTTCTGTGAAGCCCACTGGTGTACCTCGTTGACGTGGCAGCCCACGTCCCACCAGTCGCAGAGGCCCGACGGGTCGGTCCCGTTCAGCGGGTTGTCACCGACGTACGCGTACGGGTGACGTGTCATCGCGACGGCCGGATCCCTGGAGATGAACTGGGCGGTGCTGGGGTCGTAGTACCGGGCCCGCAGGTAGACCAATTCGCTGGCCAGATCGTAGACGTACCCTCGCTCCAACCGCCCGCCTTAGGACCTGAAGACGAAGAGCCCAATGACGGTCATCACGACCACGGCGGCAACGCCTACTACGAGGAATGGATGTCGGTTCACCCATACCCACCAAGGTGCCCAGCCCTTCGGATCTGGTGTTGCGTTGTATCCCCCGACCTGAGTGCGAATCGATTGGATGATCCCTCCGAGCGGGATCAGGGCAACGGCAAACGGGAGGAATGCCAGCACCGCAGGCGGATGATGGAGGACGCCAAAGAGGAGCAGCTCCCAAAGGCTGCTGACCACCACAAGAATGACCACGACGAGCCACCAGAAGGCGCGTCGGCTGGCTGCCGCTCGGTCGACCTCATCGCGATTCGGCGTGTCAGTGCCCACCAGACAGATCCTGGACACTCGTGATCGTGGAGTAGATGGTGGCGGGCGCGTTATAGAAGTCGCCGGCAATCTTCACGGCTGAACACGTGACCTCGCTCATGCGACCAGCTTTCACCAGGGCGCCCACGTATTCCCCGCCACCAAACGTTGCGAGCCCCAGCGCATCAAGGCCCAGGTCGACCCCATTCCCGTGGCCCTCCAGGGCGAGGCCAACGTCAGCTGCTGTCGCAACGACACCAAGCCCGAGGGCAACGGCGCCAAGGCCGGCACAGACGGGAGTCGCCACCCCGATGGTTGCCACCTCACAACCCAACGCAGCGACTCCGAAAATGGAACTGCCAATCGTCGCCGCGGCGCTGATCTTCTTGAGGTTGTCGGGCTGGATCACGGTCTGAACGGCTTGCGCTTCGCAACTAGAACTCGAGAATGGGTTCCAATCGCACAGACCTGACGGGTCCGTGTGATTCAGCGGGTTGTCGGCAGTGTAGGCATATGGTTGCCGGGTCGTCGCAACCATAGGATCGCGCGAGATGAATTGGGCCGTGGATGGGTCGTAGTAGCGAGCCCGGAGGTAGTAAAACCCGGCCTCCCAGTCCCAGTATTGGCCGGCGTAGGCCAGCCCCACGGCCACCGTGCCGGTGGCTGCCGCGAACTGCCCGTAGGCGTCGTAAGCCAGGGTGGCGACCACGACACCCGAGGGGTCGGTCACCGCCCGCGTGCTGCCGACCTGGTCGTGGTGGAGGTAGTACGTGGTCGGGACCGGCCGCAGCGCCACCATATTGGCGGCCAGCGAGGCCGATTGGGTGAAGTTGGCCTGGCGGGAGACCATCGAGTTGGCGGCCAGCGACCCCTGGTCGGCCATCGCACTGTCGCCGAGCGTCTGGTCGGCGGTTTTCTCCTCCGTCATCCCCGACACCGACCAGGTGCCCGCGGTGGCGTTGCCCTGGGCGCCCTGGTAGAGCACCAACTCGTCGCCGGCCACCGTGGTGGTGATCGAGCCGGTGGTGACCGAGGTGCTGTTGGCCGAGGTCGTGCCGTTGGCCGAGCCGTCGACGGAGTGGTTGGGGTCGACGCCCCGGTAGACCGTGGCCACCGCCGTCAGGGCGACGGGCGTCGGTGAGGTTATGGTCACGCCGGTCTCGCCACCGGCCGCCTTCTTGATGAACATCGCGGTCTGGGTCGGCAGGGTTCCGGTGGAGACCGCGGTCGAGCCCACCTGGGTGTAGCCGCTGACGGATACGTTGTTGCCGCCGGCCGTGGTGACTCCCACCACGATCTGGTCGTTGGCCTGGGCGCTGAAGCTGCTGTCGAAGGGCAGCGTCGAGGTGGTGCTGGTGCCGGGGTTGGTCACCTTGCCCTTGCCGGCCAGGGTGATCGCCTGCTGGGGCAGGACCTGCTCCACCGCCAGGCCACCGGGGCCGTAGACGTAGTCGATGTTGCCGTCGTAGAGGATCAGCGGCAGCCCTTCGGCGGTGTCCCAGGCGACCTGCTGGGTGCTGCCGGTCCAGGCCTTGCTCATGCGCAGGCCGTCGCCGTTGTAGCCGTAGGTGAAGGTCAGGCTGCCGTGGATCGGGCCGCCGGCCTTGGAGGTCATCCGGTTGGCCTGGTCGTAGTGGTAGGTCGTGGTGCTGCCGAAGGCGTCGACCTGGGTGGTCCGGTTGCCCATCTGGTCGTAGGTGTAGGTGGTGATCTGGGGCTTGAGCGCGACCAGCAGGGAGGCCAACGAGGCGGACTGGGTGAAGGTGGCGGGGCGGCTCCCGGTGGCGCCGGCGGCCACCGGACCCTGGCGGGCGATGGCGCTGTCGCCCAGCGTGGTCAGGTCGGCCGTCTTCTTCTGGGTCATGTTGGCGGCGCTCCAGGTGCCCGCCGTGGCGTTGCCCTGGGCGCCCTGGTAGAGCAACAGCTCGTCGCCCGCCACGCTGGTGGTGATCGAGCCGGCCGTGACGGTGGTGCTGTTGGCGGTCGTCGTCCCGGTGCTGCTGCCGTCCACGGGGGTGGTGGGGTCGACGCCACGGTAGACGGCGGCGATGGTGGTCAGCGGGAACGGGACCGAGCCGCTCTCCTGGACCGTCGCGGTGGTCTCGCCGCCGGCGGCCTTCTTGATGAACATCCAGGTCTCGGTGGGCAGGGTGCCGGTCGACGTCGCGGTGCCGACCTGGGTCCACCCGGGGACGGTCACGTTGTTGCCGCTGGCGGTGGTCACCCCGACCAGGACCTGGTCGTTGGCCTGGGCGGCGAAGCCGCTGTCGAAGGTGATCGTCGTCGACAGCCCGGTGCCGGCGTTGGTCGCGGCGCCCTTGCCGACCAGCCCGATCGGCTGGGTCTGGCCGGCCAGCTCGCTGCCGGCGTCAAAGCTCTGGGCCCCGCCGTTGGTCAGGGCGGTCAGCTGGTCCGCGTTGTCGTAGGCGTAGGTCTTGCCCCCCGAGGAGGTCAGTCGGTTGTTGGTGTCATACCCGTAACCGGTGCCGGTGTCGGAGGTCAGGTTGCCGACCTGGTCGCGCTGGTAGGCGAGGCTGAGGAACGGGCTGTTGCCGCCGAGCGCGTCGGAGACCCCCATCAGCTGGTCGGCCGCGTTGGGGGTGTAGGTGGCCGCGGTGCCGTTGGGGTAGGTCTGGCCAGTCATGTTCCCGTTGGCGTCGTAGGCGAACTGAGTCTTGTTCGACTGCCAGTCCTGGACCCAGTCCATCCGGCCGGCGTCGTCGAAGTGGCGGGTGACCGTGCCCGTGGAGCCGGGGTAGACGATGGACGTGACGTGCCCGCGCAGGTCGTAGGTGTACTGCACGGCCTGGCCGGCCCCGTTCTGCTGGTAGGTCAGCCGGCCGGCGCTGTCGTACTTCGAGGTGGTGGTGCCCGTGCCATCCGCCATGTCCAGGCGGCGGCCGTCAGCGTCGTAGTGGATGGGGCCGACGCCCGGGGTGACGCCATCGCTGTAGCTGACGCCGGTCAGCTCGTAGGCGGCGTCGTAAGCGCTGGTCGTGATGTGGCTCTGCGGGTCGGTCTTGGTCTTGAGGTTGCCCACGCCATCGTAGACGTACTGGGTCGCCCGGCCGAGCGGGTCGGTGACGGTGGTCAGATGGTTGAGGGCGTCGTACGCGTAGCCGGTGCAGTGGGGCAGCGACCCGCAGGTGGTCACCGCCTGGTGCGAGGTGAGGCCGTCGATCTGCAGCAAGACGTTGCCGTCGGCGTCGAACACCGTCTGCTGCAGGCTGCCGTCGGGCCGGACCAGGTCGGTAGGCTGGTTGGCCACGTCGTAGACGTGCTGGGTGGTCTTGCCGTTGCCGTCCTTGACGTAGGTCACGTTGCGGTCGGCGTCGTAGGTCGTCGTGGTGGTGTGCCCCAGCGGGTCGGTGACCACCCCGACGTCGCCGAAGGCATTGACATGCCCGCCGCCGATCCGCTGGTCGGCGTAGCCGTAGGTGGTGGTGTAGTCGGTCGCGAGGTGGCCGGTGACGTAGCCATTGGGGCTGACCGCCGTCAGCACCCAGTTGTCGGCGTTATAGGTCGTGGTGCTCTTGTCGCTGAGCGGGTCGAGGGTCTGGCTCCGGTTGCCGTAGGTGTCGTAGGCGTACTGCCAGACCTTGCCGTCGGGGTCGGTCACGGAGGTCAGGTCACCGGGGTGGGTCGGGTCGTCGTAGTGGTAGGTGACGATCCTCAAGGTCGCACCTGAGGGTGGGCTGGCGCAGCTCTCCCCCGCGGTGTACGGTGCCGGGTTGACCGGGACGCAGGTGGTCAGCAGGTTGCCGTGGGTGTCGTAGGTGTTGGTCGTCACCACCCCGCTGCCGTCCTGGCTGGTCAGCACCTGGTTCAACGTGTTGTAGGTCATCACCGTCTGCCGGCTCAGCGCGTCGGTCACGGTCAGCGGGTTGCCCTGGGAGTCGTACTGGGCGGTGGTGGTGTTGCCGTTGGGATCGAGGGTCGCCGTTCGCGCCAGGGTGGCCAAGTCGTAGGCGTAGGACCAGGTCGCGGCCTGGGTGGTCCCGTAACCTCTGGTCGCGGCGATCTCGAGACCCTGGGTGTAGTAGTCGACCTCGACGTTGCCATTGGGGTCGGTGACCTTGGTACCGGCGAGGACCGAGCTGTAATCGAAGCTGGTCTGGCGGTTCAGCTCGTCCTTCTGCCAGTCGGCGCGGCCCTGGGCATCGTAGTGCGTCTGGATCCCGGGGCAGGATGTCGCATAACACTGCGGGTCCTGCATCAGGGTCAGCCGGTGGCTGGTGTCGTACGCGTAGTGCTGATGGCCGCCGTTGACATCGATGACGTCCGTCAGGTTGCCGTTGCCATCGTTGTACTGGTACTGCACGACGCGGCTCGGACTCACGTTGGCGTCGGTGAGGGTGGAGATCCTCCCGGCGGTGTAGGCGATGGTCAGGGAGCGGCCACCGGACCTGGAGTCTTCGGTCAGGCTGGTGAGCTGGCCGCTGGTGTAGCCGTAGGTGGTGACGTAGCCGTTCAGGTCGGTGGCGCTGACCAGCTGCCCGGTCGAGTTGAACATGTAGGTTTCGGTGGCGCGGCGGCCGAAGGTCCAGGTGCCGTCGCCATTGTGTACCAGGGTCGCGATGAAGCGCGGGGCGCTCGGTGCCCAGACGCCGCCCGCAAGCTGGAAGGTGGCCGTGGCGCCGTTCTCCTGGGTGACGGTGGCGGTGCTCCCGCTCTGGGCCAGGCTCATCCCGAGACTGCCCTGCCACCCGTAACCGAGCAGACCGCTGGTCCCGGCCGCCGCCGAGTTGTAGGTCCGGCTGAAGGTGAGCGGGAAGCCCCGTCCGGCGATGCTGAGGTCGGTCAGGCTGTGCCACATGTTCCCGCTGCCGGTGTCCACCGGCTGGGCCTTGGACGCGCGGGTCCAGCGTGCCGCGCAGGCCTGGCAGAAGTTGGCTCCGCCACCATAGGTCTGCGAGCCGGTGTAGGGGCCGCCGCCGGCAACGCCAGCGTTGTAGTGCGCGAGGATGCGTGCCGGGGTGAGGGCCGAGCCGAAGATCGAGAGCTCGTCGAGATTGCCGGTGAAGGGATTGGCGTTGGCATCGGCGCCCAGAACGGCATCGGTCGCGGTCGTGTTGAGGGCTGGGGTGACGGCTTGCACGCCGAGCTGAGCTCCATCCAGGTACCCGGCGGCGTTGCCGGTCGAGGTGTCATAGGTCACCGCCACCTGGTGCCAGTTGCCGTCCCAGGTGACATAGGGCAGCGGAAATTCGAGAGCTCCCTGGCCAAGGTCGAGGCGCAGCCTGCCCCCGTGGACGTCGTTGTAGTAATGCATGTCGAACATCGAGCTGGTACCGGGGCCGCCGTAGCTGAACAGGGCAATCCCACCCCCGGTGGGCCCCTGGGTGGTGTCGGCCCACAACTCCACGGTCCGCGAGCCGCTGGTGGGCAGTCCGGTGCTGGAGACGCTCACGGCAACCCCCGACGGCACACTCACGCCGCCGTCGACGTCGCTGACCAGCGCGCCCGGAACGTGGCCGACGCCCGAGGGATAGGCCGCGTACCGGCAGCCCGGCGCGAAATCGGTGGCGTAGCGACCTGAGCTCTCGCCCAGGCGGAGATAGCGCAGGGGGCTGTCAGCCGAAACCGCCCCGGCATAGCCGGTGGTCGGCGCCGACGGGCAGGCTCGGGCCGCCGAGCCCACGCGCCAGTGGCTGTTGATCCGGTCCGAGGTCAGGACCGATCCGTAGACCGAGAGCTCGTCCAGGCTGCCGCCGAACGGGTCGCCGGTGCCGGCCCCGAGCGACGCCGTGGTCAGCGTGGTGCTGATCGCGGCGATGGCCTGGGCTCCGAGCTGCTGGCCGTCGAGGTAGCCGCTGACGGCACCGGCGGCCGAGTCGTAGGTGACCACCACCTGGTGCCAGGACCCGTCCCAGGTCGGATATGGCAGGGCGAAGTCGATCGTCTCGCGGCCGTCGTCGAACCGCAGCTTGCCACCCTCACATCGTTGTAGTAGTTGATGTCGAAGAGCGAGGCGGAGCCGCCGCCGTAGCTGAACAGGCTCCGGCCCGCCCCGGCCGGCCCGATCGTCGTGTTGGCCCACACCTCCACCGACCGTGACCCGCTGGTCGGGAAGGTGGCCGACGAGGCGGAGACGGCGGCGCCGGTCGAGCTGGTGGTGATCGCGGTGTCGCTGTCCCCGATCAGCGCGCCGGCGGCGTGGTAGGTGACCCCCGAGGAGGCGTAGGT
The DNA here is from genome assembly GCA_035938695.1 of Candidatus Dormiibacterota bacterium. GTDB lineage: Bacteria > Chloroflexota > Dormibacteria > DASZGP01 > DASZGP01 > DASZGP01. The sequence continues at coordinate 7,369 of DASZGP010000002.1, forward strand.
GCCGGTGACGCCGTGACCCGACGAGTCAGCCGCGCTGGACCCCGAGGCTTCGTCGAGGCGGTAGTAGGCCAGCGGGGAGTCCGCGAGGACCGCCGAGCTGTAGCCCGCGGCCAGGGCCGTCGCCGGTGCCAGGATCTGCGGCCCGACCGCGGCGGCGATCATCGCCGTCACCTGCAGCGCCACCACCAGCGCCCGGTGCCGAGTTCGACGCGCCGGGAGCGACGCCTGCGTGACACCCAATCCAGCGCGACCCACTGCGGCCGACCGTAGACCTGGTGCCCCGCAATGTCAACCGCTCCTGAGAAGCGTCGACCTGAGCCGGTTGCGGCCGGAGCGCCTAAGATGGGCGATCGATGGAGACAGGGCTGAAGGGGCGCCGAGCGCTGGTGACCGGCGCCAGCCAGGGCATCGGGCGGGCGGTGGCGGCGGGGCTGCTGGCGGAGGGGTGCCGGGTGGTGATCAGCTCCAGCAGCCGGGAGCGGATCGAGGCCGCGGCGGCCGGCCTGGCCGATCGGGGCGAGGTCCATGCGGTGCCGGCCGACCTGCGGGAGGCGGAGGACTGCGAGGTGCTGGTGGACCAGGCGATCGAGATCATGGGCGGCCTGGACGTGCTGATCGTCAACACCGGAGGCCCGGCGCCGGGGCGGTTCGAGGGATTCGACGAGGCCCAGTGGCGGCACGCCTTCGACCTGATCCTGATGAGCGCGGTGCGGCTCAGCCGGGCCGCGCTGCCGGAGCTGCGCCGCTCGGGGCATGCCGCCATCGTCGCGGTCACCAGCGCGGCGGCGCGGGCGCCGATCGACAACCTCGTGCTGTCCAACGCGCTGCGGCCGGCGGTGACCGGGCTGATGAAGTCCCTCTCCCGGGAGGCGGCGCCGGAGGTGCGGGTCAACTGCGTGGCGCCCAACTCGATCCTCACCGACCGGATCTTCGAGCTCTACGAGCACCAGGCCGAGCAGTTGGGGATCAGCCGCGACGAGCGGCTCGCGCGGGCCACCGCCGCCATCCCCCTGCAGCGGATGGGGAGCCCCGAGGAGTGCGCCGCGGCCGTGGTCTTCCTGGCCTCGGACGCGTCGAGCTATGTCAATGGCGTGACCCTGACGGTCGACGGCGGCGCCGACCCGGGCCTGTACTAGAGGCCGGCCGCCAGGGAGTCGGCGCGAGGGTCGGCGGCGGCGCGGTAGCCGGCGGGGGTGACCTCGATCACGTGGGCGTGGCCGAAGGCGTCGCGGTAGTCCAGGATCCGGGCCGCGTGGCCACGCCCGGCCAGCGGCGCGACGGTGGCGTCGAGGCCCGGCTCCAGGCTGACGGTGCCGGCCGCGTCGGCCTCGGCCACCGCCCCGAGCAGCCAGCGCGGGCGGGAGATCGCGCGCGCCGGGTCGTCGCCGTCGTCGACCATCGCGGTGACCAGTTGGGCGTGGATCTGGGCCTGGGCGTTGCCGCCCATGGTGCCGAAGACCAGCCAGGGGCGTCCGTCGCGCAGCGCCATACCGGGCATCAGGGTGTGCAGCGTGCGGGCGCCACCGCGGAGCTCGTTGCGGTGGCCGGGCTCCAGGCTGAAGCAGGCGCCGCGGGCCTGCAGCACGATGCCGGTGTCAGGCACCACGATGCCGGAGCCGAAGCCGTAGTACAGGCTCTGGATCGCGGAGCAGCAGTTGCCCTCCGCGTCGGCGGCGCAGAAGTACGCGGTGTCGCCGGCGGCGGGCGGCCCGGTGGCGGCCCCGCCGGACATCCGGGGCGCCAGCCTGGCCGCGGTTTCCGGGCGGGCCAGGATGTCCGGCGCGGCATCCATGTGCGCCGGATCGGTGAGCTCGGCGTCCCGGAGCTCGTAGGCCAGGGCGCTGGCGCGGAGCATCAGGTCGATGCGGGCGGCGGGATCGGTGGGCAGGCCGCCGGCCAGCTGGAGCAGGTTGAGGATCAGCTGGACCGTGGTGCCCTGGCTGTTGGGCGGCATCTCGGCGATGGTCGTGCCGCGGTAGGTGGACCGTACGGGCTCGACCCAGTCCGAGCGGTGCGCCGCGAGGTCGTCCTCCGTCAACCAGCCCCCCTTGGCCTGGACCGCGGCGGCCACGCGGCGGGCCAGGTCACCCTCGTAGAAAGCCACCCGGCCGCCCTCGGCGATACGGTCGTAGGTTTGCGCCAACATCGGCTGGCGGAAGGTGGAGCCGGCCTCGGGCGGGGCGCCGCCGGGCCAGAACTGCGCCAGCCAGGCGCCGTCCGCCTCGTGCAGCGCGGGGAAGCCGGCGAGCCACAGGGCGGCCTTGGGACTGATCGGGAAACCCTCGGCGGCCAGACGCCGGGCCGGGGCCAGCAGCTCGGCCAGGGCCCGGGAGCCGAAGCGCGCGCGCAGCTCCCACCAGCCGTCGACGCAGCCCGGCACCGTGACCGTGTGCGGCCCACGCTGGGGCATCACGGTGTATCCGGCGTCGCGCAGGCGCCGGGCCGATGTCGCGGCCGCCGCGCGACCGCTGCCGTTGAGCCCGACCAGCTCGCGGGTGGCCGCCTGCCAGACCATCCAGAAGCCGTCGCCGCCGAGGTGACACATCGGTGGATAGACCACCTGGAGCGCGGCGTTCACCGCGATCACCGCGTCGACAGCGTTGCCGCCGCCGCGCAGCACCTCCAGGCCGGCCGCCGTCGCCAGGTGGTGCGGCGAGCAGACCATGCCCCGCGCGCCGGTGGCCAGCGGGGCGGGCGTCATCCCGCCGTATTGACCAACCCGAGCTGGTCGGCCGACTCGCGCAGCGCCGCGATGACCATCGCGATGTGCTCGTCCGGCTCGACGTCCAGCTCACCGAACCCGCGCTCGACGTCCTCGCGGGACACGTTGCGCGCGAAGCCCTTGTCCTTGAGCTTCTTCTTGACCGAGGCGACCTCGACCTGCCCGATGTCGCGGCCCTTGACCAGCGCCACCGCGTAGACGAAGCCGCTGATCTCGTCGCAGGCGTAGAGCGCGTGCTCGGTCAGCGTGACGCGGGGGATGTCGTGGGCATCGTTGTGGCTCTCGATGGCGCGGCAGATGACCTCCGGCCAGCCCGCCTCGCGCAGCATCCGCGGACCGACCAGGGCGTGTTGGTGGAGGTCGGGGTTCTCCTCGTAGTCCATGTCGTGGAGCAGCCCGAGCACCTCCCAGAGATCGGCGTCCTCACCGTGCTGGCGCGCGCACGCCCGCAGCGAGGCCGCGACGCAGAGCATGTGGATGCGCAGGCTCTCCGACCGGGTGTGCTCGCAGACCAGCCGCCAGGCGGCGTCGCGATCGTGCGGCCCGCCGGGCGCCCAGGTGCGCGACTCCGCCACCGTCTCGCTCACGCCGGCGCGCCGTCTGGCTCGGCGCCGGCGCCGACCCCGTCGCGGCGGTCGCGCGCCAGCAGGTGGTCGTAGATCAGCTGGCTCCAGGATTCCATGTCGAGGTAGTACATCTTCATCTCGTCCAACCGCAGCAGCTCGCCCTCCAGCTTGCCGGTTTCCCGGATCGCGATCTCCGGCCGGTCGCCGCGCACCTCGTAGACCACCGCCAGGTGGACCTGGCTGACGGCGTTGGAGTCGTCGTTGATCAGGCCCATCAGGCGGTGGCTCCAGGCGCCGTCGTAGACCACCTCCTCGTTGAACTCCCGCGTCAGGCCCTGCACCAGGAGGTCGGCGTCGGCAACGACGTCCTCACGGTTGATGTGGCCGCCGACGCCCAGCGAGTAGAGGTGGCGCAGGCGCTTCTCGGAGCCCTGCTTGAGGCGCCGGGTGAGGAGGTAGCGGTCGCCGTGGCTGAAGACCACGTAGGGGATGACCTGCTGCCACTCGGGATCGTCCTCGACCTCCCCGCGCGGCTTGAAGGTGTGCCGGCGGGCGACCACCTCGAGGCGGCGGTCGAGGTCCGACTCCACGAAACCGTGCCAGGCGCCATCGGGGAAGATGTCGGTGCGGGCCACCACCAGCACCTCCTCGCGCCGCCAGTCGCTCACGCCGCGCTAGACCACGCGGTTAGTGAGGACGCCGATGCCCTCGATCTCGACCTCCATGACGTCCCCGCGCCGCACCGGCGAGACCCCCGGCGGGGTGCCGGTGAGGATGACGTCGTCGGGCTCCAGGGTCATGAACGAGGTGATGTAGGCGATCAGCTCCGCGACCGGGAAGATCATGTCGCCGGTGCGGCCGTCCTGGCGGACCTCGCCGTTGACCCGACAGGCCACGCGCAGGTCGGCGGGATCGAGGCTCACGATCCGGGGCCCCAGCGGGGCGAAGGTGTCGAAGCCCTTGGCCCGGGTCCACTGGCCGTCGCGATCCTGGAGGTCGCGGGCGGTGACGTCGTTGGCACAGGTGAAGCCGCGGACCATGCCCATCGCCTCGGCGGCGGCGACGTCGCGGCAGCGGCGGCCGATGACCACCGCCAGCTCCGCCTCGTGGTCGACGCGCTCCGACTGCACGGGGTAGACCACGTCGGCGCCGTCGCCGACGATCGCGCTGACCGGCTTGAGGAAGGTCAACGGCTCCCTGGGCACCTCGTGGCCGAGCTCCCTGGCGTGGGCCACGTAGTTCCGCCCCACCGCCACGATCTTGGTCGGGCGCAGATCCAGCATGAGGGTGAAGTCTAGTTCGCCCGGCCGCCGGGGAGGGCTCAGCCCTGGGCGGCCTCGGCCCCGGCGGCGGCGGCGCGGGCCCGCGCCTTCAGGAGTCCGTACTCGGCGGCGTCGGCCAGAGCCAGCCAGGAGGCTTCGATGATGTTGGTCGAGCAGCCCACCGTGCTCCAGCGGCCGTGCCGGTCGCCGGACTCGATCAGCACCCGAACGCCGGCGGCGGTGCCGTCGTGGCCGTCGATGACCCTGACCTTGTAGTCGTGGAGGCGGAGCTCGTCGATCTCCGGGTGGGAGGGCAGGAGCGCCTTGCGGAGGGCGGCGTCCAGCGCGTTGACCGGACCGTTGCCCTCGCCGGCGGTGTGCACCACCCGGCCGTCGACGCGAAGCTTGACGGTCGCCTCGCTGACCAGCGCGTGCCCCTCCCGCTGCTCCACCAGGGTAATCAGGTCGACGAGCTCGAACAGCGGCCGGTGGCCGCGGGCGCGATGGACGACCATCTCGAAGGAGGCTTCGGCGCCCTCGAAGGAGTAGCCGTGGTGCTCGAGGCGCTTGATCTCCTCCGTCACCCGCCGGGTCAACGCCCGGTCGCCGCCGAGGTCGATCCCCCGCTCGCGGGCCTTCCAGACGATGTTGCCGCGGCCCGACTGCTCGCTGACCACGATCCGGCTGTGGTTGCCGACCAGCTCGGGGTCGACGTGCTGGTAGGTGTAGGCGGCCTTCATCATGGCGTCGACGTGCTGCCCGCCCTTGTGGGTGAAGGCGTGCTCGCCGACGTACGGCGCCGACGGGTTGGGCGTGACGTTGGCGATCTCGTGGACGTACTGCGAGGTCTCCGCCAGCCCCCGCAGCTGGGCGTCGCTGACGACCGCGATGCCCATCTTGAGCTGAAGGTTGGGGATGATCGTGGTCAGGTTGGCGTTGCCGACCCGCTCGCCGTAGCCGTTGAGACAGCCCTGCACCTGCACCGCGCCGGCGCGCACCGCCGCCAGCGTGCAGGCCACCCCGACCCCGGCGTCGTCGTGGCAGTGGATGCCGACGACCGCGCCGAACCGGGCGACGATCTCGGTGACGACCGCGTGGACGCGCTCCGGCAGGGTGCCGCCGTTGGTGTCGCAGAGGACGGCCCGTGAGGCGCCGGCCGAGAGCGCCGCCTCGACGCAGCGCAGAGCGTAGCCGGGGTCGCCGGCGTGGCCGTCGAAGAAGTGCTCGGCGTCGAAGATCGCCTCGCGACCCTGGGCGCGGAGGAAGGCGATGCTCTCGCCGATCATCGCCAGGTTCTCCTCCAGGCTGGCCTGGATGACGTCCACCACCTGGCGGGCGCTGCTCTTGCCGACCAGCGTGACCACCGGTGTGCCGGCGTCGAGAAGCTGGCGCAGCCCGAGGTCGTCCTCCGCGGGCACGCCCTGCCGGCGGGTCGCGCCGAAGGCCGCCAGGCGCGCGTGCTCCAGACGGACGGCGCGCATCTCGGCGAAGAACTCGGAGTCCTTGGGGTTGGCCCCGGGCCAGCCGCCCTCGATGTAGTCGACGCCGAGGTCGTCGAGCCGCGCGGCGATCTTCAGCTTGTCACTGACCGAGAAGGAGATGCCCGGGCCCTGGGCGCCGTCGCGCAGGGTCACGTCGTAGATCTCGACCCCTGGCCCCGCCGTGCCGCTCGCGGTCGCCGGCGAGCCGGTTCCGCGCGTGTTCACGCTCGGTCCGGTGGCGGCGTGGCGATGGGGCAGGTCGGGCCGCTCACGCTCGCCGCCACCGCGGCCGGCTCCAGCGCGCCGCGCACGGCCGCGCCGACGTCGCGGGTGCCGGCGTCGCCGCCGAGGTCCGGCGTAAGCCGCCCAGAGCGCACCACCTGCCGCACCGCGCCCTCGACGGCGGCCGCCGCGTCCGGCATCCCCAGCGAGTGCCGGAGCATCATCGCCACGCTGAGGATCGCGCCGATCGGGTTGGCGATGCCCCGGCCCGCGATGTCCGGCGCGCTGCCGTGGATCGGCTCGTAGAGGCCCGGTCCGGTGTGCCCCAGCGACGCCGAGGGCAGCATCCCCAGCGAGCCGCCGAGCATCCCCGCCTCGTCGGTGAGGATGTCGCCGAACAGGTTCTCGGTGACGATGACGTCGAAGTCCCGGGGGGCGCGCACCAGGCGCATCGCGCAGGCGTCGACCAGCTGGTGCTCCAGCTCCACATCGGGGAACTCGCGGGCCACCTCGGTGACCACGTCGCGCCAGAGCTGCGAGGTGATCAGCACGTTGGCCTTGTCGACCGACGTCACCCGCCCCGAGCGCTCGCGCGCCAGGGAGAACGCGACCCGCGCGACCCGGGCGATCTCGGCGCGGCTGTAGCGCATGGTGTCGACGGCCTCCTCGGCGTCGCCCGCTCCGGAGCGGCCGCGGGGCTGGCCGAAGTAGATGCCACCGGTCAGCTCGCGCACCACCATCAGGTCGACGCCCTCGACCACCTCGGGGCGCAGCGTGGAGCGCTCGACCAGCTCCGGCAGCACGCGCACCGGGCGCAGGTTGGCGAACAACCCCAGCTCCCGGCGCAGCCGGAGCAGCCCGGCCTCGCAGCGCATGTCGCCGCGGAGGTGGTCCCACCTGGGTCCCCCCACGGCCCCCAGCAGCACGGCTTCGGCGCGGCGGCAGACCGCCAGGGTGGCGTCGGAGAGCGGGGTGCCCTCCTCGTCGATGGCCCGGCCGCCGATCGGCCGGGTTTCGACCTCCACCGTCGCGCCGAAGAGCGCTACAGCCGAGTAAAGAACCGAGGTGGCCTCATCGGCCACCTCGGTCCCGACCCCGTCGCCGGGAAGGACAGCGACGGGAATCACCCTGCTCACGGAGCCACCAGGCTGCGACGCGAGTCAGGGAACCAGATGGGACGCCGCGCCTCGAAGGCCGTGATGTCGGCCTCGTGGCGGAGGGTCAACGCGATGTCGTCCAGACCCTCGAGCAGGCAGTGGCGGGTGAAGGCGTCGACCTCGAAGCTCCAGCTCTGCCCGCCGGCGACGACCTCACACGCCTCCAAGTCTACCGTGACGTTCAAGCCGGGCGCCTCCTCGGCCATGTCGGCGAGCTGGGCGCAGGCGGCCTCGGGCAGCGCCACCGTCAGCAGCCCGGCCTTGCCGGAGTTGCCGCGGAAGATGTCGGCGAAAGACGGCGCGATGACGGCCCGGAAACCGAAGTCCTGGAGGGCCCAGACGGCATGCTCGCGGGAGGAGCCGCAGCCGAAGTTGCGGCCCCCGACGAGCACCGAGGCTTGCCGGAAGGGCTCGCGGTTGAGCACGAAATCCGCCCACTCGGCGCCGTCGCCGTCGTAGCGCCAGTCGAAGAACAACGCCGGCCCGAAGCCGGTGCGCTCGATGCGCTTGAGGAACTGCTTGGGGATGATCTGGTCGGTGTCGACGTTGGACCTGGGCATTGGCGCCAGCACCCCGGTCTCCCGGCGGAAGGGCTTCATCGGCCCGCCCCCGTCCCCACCGCGACGGCGTCCGTCAGCAGCGTGCGCACGTCCACGAAGCGCCCCGCCACCGCGGCGGCGGCGGCCATCGCCGGGCTGACCAGGTGGGTCCGCCCTCCCCGGCCCTGACGGCCTTCGAAGTTGCGGTTGCTGGTCGAGGCGCAGCGCTCGCCGGGGGCCAGGATGTCGGGGTTCATCCCCAGGCACATCGAGCAGCCCGCCTCGCGCCACTCCATGCCGGCGTCGATGAAGACCCGGTGCAGCCCCTCGTCCTCCGCCTGGCGCTTGACCGTGGTCGAGCCCGGCACAACCATCGCGTGCACCGTCGGCGCCACGTGGCGGCCGCGCAGCACCGCGGCGGCGGCGCGCAGGTCCTCGATCCGGGAGTTGGTGCAGGAGCCGATGAAGACGCGGTCGATGGCGAGCTCGGCCAGCGGCGTGCCGGCGGCCAGGCCCATGTATTCCAGGGCGCGCAACGCCGACTCGCGCTCGGCCGGGTCGGCGAAGCTGTCGGGGTCGGGCACGGCGGCGTCGACCGGCGCCGACTGCGCGGGGTTGGTGCCCCAGGTCACGTAGGGAACCAGCTCCTCGGCGGCGATCACGATGGTCGCGTCGTGGCGCGCGCCGGCGTCGGTCGGCAGCGTGCGCCAGTAGGCCAGCGCTTCATCCCACTCCGCGCCCTGGGGCGCGAAAGGCCTCCCCGCGAGGTACTCGAAGGTGGTCTCGTCGGGCGCCACCAGGCCGGCCCGCGCGCCACCCTCGATGGTCATGTTGCAGACCGTCATGCGCTGCTCCATCGAGAAGCCGCGGAAGACCGAACCGGTGTACTCGATGACATACCCGACGCCGCCGTCGACGCCGATGCGGTTGAGGATCCCGAGCGCCACGTCCTTGGCGGTGACGCCGGGCGGAAGGGTGCCGTCGACGCGGACCTCCATGGTCCGGGGCGGCTGGGCGCGCAGGCACTGGGTGGCCAGCACGTGCTCGACCTCGGACGTGCCGATGCCCAGGGCGAAGGCGCCGAAGGCGCCGTGGGTCGAGGTGTGGCTGTCGCCGCAGCAGATCACCATGCCGGGCAGGGTCATGCCCAGCTCGGGTCCGATGACGTGGACGATGCCCTGCCAGGCGTGGCCGACGCCGAAGCAGGAGATGCCGGACTCCGCGCAGTTGCGGGTCAGCGTGTCCATCTGGAGCTTGCTGACCTGGTCCAGCACCGGCAGCGAGCGGTCGGTGGTGGGGACGTTGTGGTCCATGGTGGCGACCGCCAGCTCCGGGCGCCGGACGCCGCGGCCCTCCAGGCGGAGGCCCTCGAAGGCCTGCGGCGAGGTCACCTCGTGGACCATGTGCAGGTCGACGTAGAGCAGCGCCGGCTCACCTCCCACCCCGGGGGTGCTCGCGCCGGCGGAGGTCGGGACGACGTGCGCGTCCCAGATCTTCTGGAACAGCGTGCGCGGGCGCGGGTCGCTCATGGCGCCACCGCCGCCACCGGCTGGGGCGGCGCCGCGATGTCGGTGGGCTTGGAGCGGCGCTCGTCGCCCAGCTCGACCAGCTTGTTCAGCGCGTTGAGGTAGGCGCGCGCCGACGCCACCAGGATGTCGGTGTCGGCGCCGTGTCCCGACGCCAGGTGCGGCCCGCGGCGCACGCGCACGTTGACCTCGCCGACGGCGTCGATGCCGGCGGTGACCTCCTGGACGCGGAACTCGCGCAGCTCGTTGGGCACGTCGACGATCTGGTTGATGGCCCGGTACGTGGCGTCGACCGGCCCGCCACCCTCGGCCACCGCCTCCCGGGTGGTGCCGTCGGGGAAGCGGATGCGCACCGTGGCCGTCGGCGCCTTGGCGGTGCCACTGACGACCTCCAGCAGGTCCAGGGTGAACGTCTCGGTGGCGATCCGGGCCTCGTCGGCCACGATCGCCTCGAGGTCGCGGTCGCCGACCTCCTTCTTGCGGTCGGCGAGGTCCTTGAAGCGCGCGAAGGCCCGGCGCAGCTCCTCGTCGCCGAGCGCGTAGCCCAACTCCTCCAGCCGCACCTTGAAGGCGTGGCGGCCGGAGAGCTTGCCCAGCACCATGCGCGAGTCGGTGCCGACCTCGGACGCCTCCATGATCTCGAAGGTGCGCTTGTCCTTGAGGACCCCGTCCTGGTGGATGCCGGAGGCATGGGCGAAGGCGTTGGCGCCGACGACGGCCTTGTTGGGCTGGACCATCATGCCGGTCATCTGGCTGACCATCCGGCTGGTGGCGTAGATCTGGCCGTAGTCCAGGCTGGTGGCCACGCCGTAGATCTCGGGGTGCAGCTTGACGGCCATCAGCACCTCTTCGATGGCCGCGTTGCCGGCGCGCTCGCCGATGCCGTTGATGCAGCCCTCGATCTGGCGCGCGCCGTTGCGCACCGCGGCCAGGGAGTTGGCGACGGCCATCCCCAGGTCGTCGTGGCAGTGCACCGAGATGACCACCTCGCGGAGCATCGGCACCTGGTCCTGGAGCCAGGCGATCAGCCCGCCCCACTCCTCCGGGGTGGCGAAGCCCACGGTGTCGGGCAGGTTGATGGTGGTGGCGCCGGCCTCGATCGCCGCGCCGACCACCTCGGCCAGGAAGCCGGGCTCGGTGCGGCTGGCGTCCATCGGCGAGAACTCGACGTCGTCGGTGAAGGTGCGGGCCAGCTCGACCGCCTCGACCGCGCGGCGCAGGACGTCGGCCGGACCCTTGGCCCAGGACAGCGTGGCGCGGTGCAGCGGCGAGGTGCCGACGAAGGTGTGGATGCGGCGGCGCGCGGCCGGGGCGATGGCCTCGGCGCAGGCCCGGATGTCGTCCACCGGCCAGATCCGGGCCAGGCCGCAGATCACCGGCCCCGTCGACTCCGCGGCGGGCCCCCCGACCCGCTCGGCGATCGCCTTGACGGCCGCGAAGTCGCCCGGCGAGGAGCACGGGAAGCCGGCCTCGATGACGTCGACGTTGAGCCGCGCCAGCTGCTGCGCCACCGCGATCTTCTGCTCCACCGTCAGCGCCGCGCCGGGCGACTGCTCGCCGTCGCGCAGGGTGGTGTCGAAGATCACCAGGTGGTCGAGCTCGGCGGGCGCGAGCCGAGGTGCGCCGGCCGTCGGCGTCCCCGCGAAGGGAGGCAGGATGTCAGCGCTCTCCCGGTGTACGCCGCCCCCGTTGCTCGCGCGCTCGATCATGTCGTGTCTACCTCGCGTCGCCCGGGACCGTGGCGCTCGGGGTCCCCGCGGATCCGGAGCCGTGGGGTGAGTCCGCCTCGGGCGTGATGTCGGGTGCCGTGGTCGGGTTGAGCCAGCTCATCTTCTGGCGCAGCTCGGCGCCGACCTTCTCGATCTGGTGGTGCTGGTCGGCCTGCTTGAACTCGATGTAGTTGGGCCGGCCGGCGGCGTTCTCGGAGATCCAGTTGCGGGCAAAGGTGCCGTCCTGGATCTCGCGCAGGATCCTGCGCATCGTCTCGCGGGTCTGCTCGTTGATCACCCGCGGGCCGCTGACGTAGTCGCCGAACTCGGCGGTGTCGCTGACCGAGTAGCGCATGTAGTTGAGGCCGCCCTGGTACATCAGGTCGACGATCAGCTTGAGCTCGTGCATGACCTCGAAGTACGCCAGCTCGGGCTGGTAGCCGGCCTCGACCAGGGTCTCGAAGCCGGTCTTGACCAGGCTGCTGACCCCGCCGCAGAGCACCGCCTGCTCGCCGAAGAGGTCGGTCTCGGTCTCCTCCTTGAAGGTGGTCTCCAGGACCCCGGCGCGGGTGCCGCCGATACCCCGGGCGTAGGCCAGGGTGCGGGCGCGAGCACCGCCGGTGGCGTCCTGGTGGACGGCGAAGAGGCAGGGCACGCCGGCGCCCTCGCGGTAGGTCCGGCGGACCAGGTGCCCGGGGCCCTTGGGCGCGACCATGCTGACGTCGACGTCGGCCGGCGGCTTGATCTGGGCGAAGTGGATATTGAACCCGTGGGCGAACATCAGCATCATGCCCGGGCGCAGGTTGGGCTCGATGTCCTGCTCGTAGAGGTCGGCCTGGCTGGTGTCGGGGACCAGCACCATGACCACCTCGGCGGCCCTCACGGCATCGGCGGGGCTGAGCACCTTGAGCCCCTCGTCCTCGGCCGCGGCGCGCGACTTGCTGCCCGGCTTGAGGCCGACGACCACGTCGTATCCCGAGTCGCGCAGGTTGAGGGCGTGGGCATGGCCCTGGCTGCCGAAGCCGAGCACGGCGACGGTGCCGGACAGCGCCGACGCGTCGGCGTCGGTGTCGTAGTACATCCGCGCGGTCATCCTTTCTGCTCCCCGGCGGGACCCGCCTTCTGCATCCCGGCGGGACCCATCGTCTGCTTCCCGGCGGGACCCATCAGACCACCCCCATGATGTCGGCGTCGGTGCCGGTCGGGCGGAGGTCGGCGTCCTCGCGCTCCTCCTTGTCGACCAGGCGCAGGCGCGCGGCGTTGCCGCGCACGATCGCCACCGCGCCGGAGCGGGCGACCTCCTTGATCCCGAAGGGCCCGCACAGCTCGATGAAGTTGTCGACCTTCTCGGCCGGCCCGGTCAGCTCCACGATCACCGTGTTGCTGGCCACGTCGACCACCCGGCCGCCGAAGATGGCGACGATGTCGAGCAGGTCACGCCGCCCGCGCGACGGCGCGTTGACCTTGATCAGCAGCAGCTCGTGGGCCACCACCCGCTCGGTGGTGATGTCGTCGATCTTGATCACGTCGACCAGCTTGTAGAGCTGCTTCATCGCCTGCTCCGCCGCCTGGCGGCCGACGTGCACGGTGATCGTCATGCGGCTGACGGTGCTGTCCTCGGTGGTGCCAACCGACAGCGAGTCGATGTTGAAGCCGCGCCGGCGGACCATCGAGGCGACGCGCTGGAGCACGCCGGGACGGTTCTCGACGAGCACCGAGAGCAGGCGCTTC
>DASZGP010000003.1:0-16214 GCA_035938695.1 Candidatus Dormiibacterota bacterium
TGGTCGAGGTGCCCGCAGGCGTCAGCCATGGCTATGACGCTCCAGCGTCGCCCGGTCCCAGCCGGCGGTGGTGGCGGCCGCCTCGTAGGTGCTCTGGGCGAACTCCAGCAGCAGGGCCTCGGGGTCGGCGGCGGCGCGCACCAGCTCGTAGGGCAGGATGAACTCGCGCAGCGCCGGGTCCCAGTGCGCGCCCTCGGGCCGGACCTGCGCCTCCAGGTAGCCGGAGGGCTCGGGGTAGGCGTAGGAGTAGAAGACGCCCTCGCCGCCGCCGCCGGGCCAGTAGCCCAGGCTCGAAACCTCGTGCGAGTAGGCCTCCAGCATCACGTGGGGGCCGCAGTTGGCCCCGCCGCCGGGATGGGGCGGCGCGGTCCGGCCGGAGAAGCGGGTGGTGGCCAGGTCCAGGCTGCCCCAGAAGAGGTGCACCGGGCTGGACTTGCCGACGAAGCCGGCGCGGAAGCGCTCGAAGACCCGCGTCATCCGCACCAGCGCCAGCCAGAAGCGGTGGGCATGCTCGGGCTCGTAGACGGTGTGCGTCTTATCGTCGCGGAAGGGGATGGCGCCCTCGATCTCCACCGGCACCGGCCAGATCTCGGTGGCCAGGCCGAGCTGGGCCAGCAGGTCCATGACCTCGGCGTGGAAGTCCGCCACCGGTCCCGATCGCAGCGGCATCGAGCGCCGCAGCCCGGAGACCGTGGCGATCTCCAGCCGGTGGGCGCGGAGGTCGAGGTCGATCTGGAAGCTGTCGCCGCCGGGGTGCGGCACCAGCGAGGTGGTCAGGCCGCCGGCGGTGACGTAGAGGGGGACGTTCCACCAGTGGTTGAGCAGCGGCGTGTTGGCCATCCGTACCTTGCCGATGACCTGGGTCCAGAGCTGGAGGGTATCGCGGGTCGGTTGCCACTCCGCCAGCGGCAGCGCCGGCCAGGGCGGAGAGTGCTTCGGCAGGGTGCCGGCCGTGGCGACGCTCATCCAGAACCTCCCCTCCGGACTTGGGCCCCGCTCGGGGTGAGCGGGTGCGTGAGCCAATTGTGTTGCAACCGAGGGGCTCATGTCGAGCCGGCGGCCGCTCAGGGCGCCGCGCCCGCCAAGCCGGCCGAGGTCGCAAGTATGCCCAAACATAGACGAACGGTCGTGCTAATATACTGAGCCATGCCCGCCTCCGTCATGGTCCCGCCAGCCGACCCGGCCGCCGACGGGCGCCGGGCGCGGGGGGCGAGGGCGCGGCGCGGGATCCTGGCGGTGGCCGTCGACCTGGGCTCCCGCGAGGGGCTTGAGGCCCTGACCATCGGGCGGCTGGCGGAGCGCTCGGGGGTCAGCAAGAGCGGGCTCTTCGCCCACTTCGGCAGCAAACAGGACTTGCAGCTGGCGACCATCGAGGCCGCCCGGGCGATCTTCGTCCGCGAGGTGGTGGCATCCGGCGCTCCGGCGCCGGAGGGGCTGCCCCGGCTGCGCGCGACGCTGGCGGCCTGGATGGACTACCTGGAGCGCGACGTCTTCCCCGGCGGCTGCTTCTTCCAGGCGGCGTCGCTGGAGTTCGACGGACGCCCCGGGCCGGTGCGCGAGCGGGTCCTGGCGGTGATGGACGAGTGGCTGCGCTACCTCGGCGCGCTGGCCCGCCAGGTCAGGCTGCCCCGCGACCTGGCGCCGGAGCAGCTGGCGTTCGAGCTGAACGCGATCGGCCTGGCCGCCAACTGGCAGCGCCAGCTGCTGCGGGACGAGCGCGCCCTGGACCGCGCCCGTACCGCCTTCGAGCGAACCCTGGGGGGCGTCCGCTGAGGACGCTCCGGACCATCCGCGATCAGACCGCCAAGGAGGACAAGACGATGCAGACCACGATGACCAAGGCCGACCTGCTGGCCGCGCTGCGGGCCAACGGCGCCGAGCTGGCCGCTCGCCTGCGCGAGATGCCGGTGGCGGCATTCGAGGCCGGCCGCTACGAGAACGGGTGGAGTGGCCGCCAGATCCTGGCCCACGTCGCCTCCGTGGAGTGGACCTACCCCAAGCTGGTCGACCTCGCCCGTATGGGCTCGGCGCCGGAGGCCGCGGCGGCCGTCGACAGCTTCGACATCGGCGCCTACAACCAGCGCCAGGTGGACAAGCGGCAGGCGGCGTCGATCGCGGACCTGATCGCGGAGTTCGAGCGCAACCGGGCGGCCACCATCGCCGCGGTCGAGGCCTGCGACGAGGACCTGCTGGCGACCCACATCAGGTCCACCGGCGGCGTCGAGGGATCGCTGGCCCAGGTGATCGGCTACGTCGCGGTCAACCACACCTTGGAGCACGTGGCCGACATCGCCGGCTGAACCGGCGGCCAGCCGGCCCCTGTGGCATCCTGGCGAGAACCTCGATGAGCGCGCTGCGGTACATCGCCGACAACTGGGACACGCTCGGGCCGGAGGCGCTGACCCAGGTCAGGATCGTCCTGATCGTCGTCGTGCTGGCGGCGGCGGCGGGGATACCGCTGGGGGTCGTCGGCGTCCGGCGCGAGCGGTTCGGCGAGCTTTCCCTGGCCGTCGCCAGCGCCATCCTGACCATCCCCAGCTTCGCCCTCTTCGTGGTCCTGCGCCAGGCGCTGCTGGCCTTCGGCGACCCGCCGGTGATCGCCGGGCTGGCGCTGTACGCGCTGCTGCCGATGATCCGCAACACCCGCGCGGGGATCCGTGGCGTCGACGCCGCGGTGCTGGAGGCGGCGCGGGGGATGGGGATGCGGCCGCGCCAGGTGCTGCTGCGCGTGGAGCTGCCGCTGGCCCTGCCGGTGATCGTCGGCGGGCTGCGCCAGGCGACGGTGATGGTGGTGGCGATCGCCACCGTCGGCGCGGTGGTCGGCAGCAACAACCTGGGGCAGACGATCCTGGAGGGGATCAACAGCGGCAACCGCGACGTCATCCTCGGCGGCGTGATCCCGGTGGCGGTCATCGGCGTCACCGCCGACCTGGTGCTGGCGGCGGCGCAGCGCCTGCTCGACCGCGGCCGCGCCGTGGCCGTGGTGGCGGCGTGATCACCTTCGAGCACGTCACCAAGCGCTACGGCGACGCGGTGGCCGTGGACGACATCAGCCTGGTCATCCCCAGCCGCGAGACGGTCATGCTGGTGGGCCCGTCGGGGTGCGGCAAGACCACCACCATGAAGATGATCAACCGGCTGATCGAGCCGACCTCCGGGGTGATCGCCATCGACGGCGTCGACACCCGCGGCCGCGACGTGGTCGAGCTGCGGCGGTCGATCGGGTACGTGATCCAGCAGGTGGGGCTTTTCCCCCACCTCACGGTGGCCGAGAACGTGGCCACCGTGATGCGCCTCGAAGGCTGGGAGCGGGCACGGGTGAGGGCCCGGGTGGGGGAGCTGCTGGAGCTGGTCGGGATGCCCGAAAGCGAGTTCGGCGACCGGCTTCCGGGTGAGCTCAGCGGCGGTCAGCGGCAGCGCGTCGGCGTCGCCCGGGCGCTCGGCGTCGACCCCCTGATGCTGCTGATGGACGAGCCCTTCGGGGCCATCGACCCGGTCACCCGCGAGCGCCTCCAGGACGAGCTGATCGCGCTCCGGCGGGTGGTCGGCAAGACCATCGTCTTCGTCACCCACGACATCGACGAGGCGATCAAGCTGGGCGACCGCGTCGCGCTCTACACGCCGGACGGCAGGATCGCCCAGTACGCCACCCCGGCGGAGCTGCTGGGCCGGCCGGCTTCACCCTACGTCGAGAGCTTTCTGGGGCGTGGCCGGCTGGTGCGCCGGCTGGGGCTGATCCGTCTCGGCGAGGTGGACCTGGAACCGGCCGGCGGCGCCCGGCCGGAGGTGACGGTGGAGATCGGCGCGACCCTCCGCGACGCCCTCGACGGGGTGCTGCGCGCCGCCGGCGGCCGGGTCGGCGTGACCGATGGTGAGCGGCTGGCCGGGGTCCTCGACGCCGAGGGCATCCGCCGGGCGGCATCGACGCCGGCGCGCGGGGAGGGCGGCGGGTGATCAACCTACCCCGCCCCGGCCTCGGCCGGCTGCTGGTGACGCCGCTGCTGGTGGCCGCCGGACTGGCCGCGCTCTACCTCTACGTCAGCCTCACCCCGGCGCGCCTGGGCGACGCCTTCGTGGTCAACCAGCGCTTCATCCTCAGCCGGCTGGTCCAGCACCTCCAGATCGTGGGCATCTCCTTCGCCCTGGCGGCGGCCATCGCGGTGCCGCTGGGGGTGCTGCTGGCCCAGACCGGGCCGGCGCTGCGGGCGCCGGTGTTCCTGGTCGCCAACCTGGGCCAGGCGGTGCCCAGCATCGGCATCCTGGCGCTGGGCCTGACCTTCTTCGGCATCGGCACCCGCGGCCCGATCCTGGCCCTGGTGGTCTACGCCGTGCTGCCGATCCTGCGCAACACCATCGTGGGGCTCGACGGCGTCGACCCCGGGGTGGTGGAGGCGGCCCGGGGGATCGGGATGACCCGGCTCCAGACCCTGTTCCGGGTCCAGCTGCCGCTGGCCTCGCCCGTGCTCTTCGCCGGGCTGCGGGTGGCGCTGGTGCTGGTGGTGGGGACGGCGACGCTGGCCAACTTCATCGGCGGCGGCGGCCTGGGCGATCTCATCGCGGCCGGCAGCGTCGACCGGCCGCACCCGCTGTGGGTCGGAGCGGGTATCGTATCGGCACTCGCCCTGATGCTGGATTGGGGCCTCGGACTGATCGAACGGGCGGTGACCCCGCGGACCTGAAGGCCAAGGAGGCTCTGCTGTGAAGAGGATGCTGACGCTCTCGATGCTCGGAACCCTGGCGCTCACGGCCTGCGGCAGCACGCCGGCGCCGACCACCTCCAGCGGCGGCACCGCGGCCTGCCCGGCCTCGGGCACCGCGTCCAGCCGCGGCAGCGGCGCGCTCAAGATCGGCAGCAAGGCCTTCGCCGAGGAGGAGCTGCTGGCGGAGATGGCCAAGCTGGTGCTGGAGAAGCACGGCTACACCGTCGACTTCAGCTTCAAGGCCAAGGACCCGGCCCTGGGCCAGGCGCTGGAGCAGGGCACCATCGACCTCTACTGGCAGTACACCGGCACCGAGCTGCAGGGGCCGCTGGCCGTCGACAAGCCCCCCACCGACCTCGACGCGGCCTTCACCCTGGCCAGGACCAAGGACGAGGCGCGCGGCATCTGCTGGACCGCCAAGGCCAACTTCGACGACACCAACGGCCTGGCCATCAAGGCCTCCGACAAGTCCAGGTACGGGGCCACCCTCTCGGCCTTCTCCAGCTACCTCAAGAGCTATCCCAACACCGTGGTCTGCATCAACTCCGAGTTCCGCACCCGGGCCGACGGCATCCCCGGCCTGCAGACGGCCTACGGCAACTTCGACGTCCCGGGCCTCAAGGACATCGGCGCCAGCACCGCCGAGGCGCTGATCGCCAGCGGCCAGTGCGCGGCCGGCGAGGTCTTCACCACCGACTCCGCGATCGCCGCCAACAACCTCTACGTGCTGCAGGACGACAAGAAGGTCTTCCCGCCCGACAACGTCGGCCTGCTGGTGCGCTCCAGCGTGCTCAAGGCCCACCCCGAGATCGGCGCCATCATGCAGCCGGTGGCCGACAAGCTGACCACCGACGTCATGACCGGCCTCAACAAGAAGGTCGAGATCGACGGGCTCAAGGTCGAGGACGTGGCCAGGGACTTCCTGACCACCAACGGGCTGCTCAACTAGCCGGCGCGCGGCGCGCGGGTCACCCCGGAGCGGTGTACCCGCGCGCCCAGGGCGCCAGCCAGGCGTCGTCGCCGGCCACCGCGCCGGGGAGGCGCTGGTAGCGCAGCCTTTCCAGCAGGGCGGTGAGCGCCAGGGGCGGCGCCGTGTCGACGATCAGCACCGCCGGCGGCGTGGCCTCGACCGCCGCGAGCAGGCGCGGCTCGGCGGCCGGGTCGAGGTGGTAGGCGTCGTTGAGGCTGACATAGGGGCCTGACGGCGGCCGGCCGGTCTCGGCGTAGACCCAGTGGATGACGCCCCAGACGAGGACGTGGTCACCCGGGCCGGAGCGTTCGCGGACGACCGCCTCGGCGGCGTGGATGCGGGCGACATCGGCGGGCAGCGCGGGGTCCATCGGCGCGCCGGTGGTCAGCCGGCGCCAGGCCGCCGCGTAGTAGGCGACGGGGTCGGAGAGGTCGTGGCGCTCGATCGGCGGGAGGGTGGCGCGGGTCGCCAGGGCGACCTCCGCCGCCGGGAGGTAGAGGGCGAGTTCCAGGGCGGGCCAGGCCAGCAGCGGCGTGGCGATCGCCATGAGGCGGGCGAGCGGGCGGTGGGGGCGCTCAGGCCGCGCGGCGGCGCCGCGGCTCCGGCCGCGTTCCCCATCGCGGCCTGCTCGGCGTCCCGCCCGGCGCCAAGCCGTCACGGCGAGCACCCCGGCGGCCAGCGCGATCGAGCCCTCGGCCTGCTGCGCGTAGTGGGTCAGGCCGCGGGAGGCCAGCATCACGCCGGCCAGGTCGCAGGCCAGCCACCAGGCGACGACCGCGCCACCGGCCGGGGCGCCGGCCGCCGCGCCAGACCCCGACGGTCCCGCGCTGGCCACCTGATCGGCGAGGGCGCCGGTCGCCGCGCGACCGCGCGACAGCATCCGCCAGGCCAGCCAGGCCCCGGCGGCCAGCGGCGCGAGCACCCGGAGCGCCAGCAGCGCGGTGGCGGCGGCCCGCGCGCCGAGGCTGGGCTCCACGATGCCGCCGCCCGGCCCGATGGTCAGCTGCACGTAGGCGACGTTCTGGCGGAAGAGGACGTCGAGGAACCCGGGCAGCGATCCCGCCGCCGCCAGGAAGGCAAGCGCGGCCAAGATCACCAGCCCGGCTCCGGCGATCGCCGCGAGCGCCATCGCGGGCGGCAGCCGCGACGACCTGGCCGCCACCCGCGACCGCGCCGCCTCCGAGAGCGCGATCGCCCCGAGCACCGCCGCCAGGTCCAGCACGAAGACCGCCTTGACCAGCATCGCCGCCCCGACCAGCGCGCCGGCCCCGAGCCCGCGCCACCAGCGCGGCGGGCCGGTCGCCAGGAGCATCGCCCCCAGCGTCAGCGCCGCGCCGACGATCTCCGCGTTGAGCAGCCCGCCGTCGAGGTTGGGCAGCCCGGTCAGGACCACGAACGTCGCCGTCGCGGCGGCGGCCACCCCGGCGCCGCCGAAGCGCCGGCCGAGGCGCCAGACCGCCACCGCGCCGAGCCCCAGGAGCAGCGCCAGGACCAGGTGGAACGCCGGCGCCCCGGGCCCGGCGACGCGGATCACGGCGGCGGCCAGCCAGTACATCCC
This sequence comes from Candidatus Dormiibacterota bacterium, assembly GCA_035938695.1. Lineage (GTDB taxonomy): Bacteria > Chloroflexota > Dormibacteria > DASZGP01 > DASZGP01 > DASZGP01. Next base: position 7,229 of record DASZGP010000003.1, read on the forward strand.
GGGAGGCTTGTTGTCCCAGACGTCGCGGTAGAGCGCGGCGCCGCGATCGAGCGCCGCGGCGACGTCGGCGTAGGTGCCCTCGTCGGAGTACCAGTTCGGCTCCAGCAGGCTGGGTCCGCGCAGCGCCAGGAACAGGGTCGCCAGCCCGAGCCCGATCCAACGCGTCCTGCGCATGACCTCGGAGGCTACCCCCCGAGCCGCAAAACCGTTCACGTGGCGTACACGAAGGTGGCCATAGGTTGGGATCATGGCTCCCTCCCGCTCGTACGATCCCGAACACCGCACCATCCTCAGCGCCTTCGCCTGGGAGGAGGAGGCCGAGTACGCCCAGGCCTACCTGACCGGCGACCCCCGGATCCATCCGCTCCGGTTCCACGTGGTGCCGCGCCGCCGGGCGGCCGCCCCGGTGCTCTCCGACCTGCTGGAGCGCGACGGCGCGGAGTGGGTGCGGCTGCGGCTGGTCCGCGACGAGGCGGTGCTGGTCGCCGACGTGCCGGCCGGCGAGGCCTGGGTCGCCCTCAGGGTGCTGGTGGAGAAGGCGCTCAGCACCGCCGCGTGCGTGCTGCCCGGGGGTGATGCCGGGGACCGCGGCCGCGACCGGGCCCGGCTGCTGGCGGGCACCCGGCCGGCGCTCGCCAAGGTCGGCGTCAGGGCACCGCTCGGCTGACGCCGAGTCCGCCGGCCGCCGCGAACCCGGGGCTCCAGGCCGGCTCGGTCGGGACGTCGCGGCCGTGCTTCACGCCGGGCGCGGGGCCGTAGTCTCTCCCCATGCCTGAGGCGATCGCCGGCCGGGTGGCCCGCATCCTCCTGGTGGAGGACGATGCCGCGCTGCGCGGCGCCGTCCTGGGCGCGGTGCGCGGGGCCGGCTATTTCGTCACCGAGGCCGCCGACGGCGCCGCGGCGATCGAGGCGCTGGGGGCCGCGACCTACGACCTGGTGCTGCTCGACCTCGGGCTGCCGTTCGTCGACGGCTGGAAGGTGCTGGAGGACCTCGAGGGCCAGCGCCTGCCGTCGGTGGTGGTGATCAGCGCCAGGGGCGAGGAGCGCGACAAGGTGCGGGCCCTGGACCTCGGCGCCGACGACTACCTGGCCAAGCCCTTCGGCACCACCGAGCTGCTGTCGCGGGTGCGCGCGGTGCTGCGCCGGGCCCAGCCGGTGGAGGACGCGCCCAGGGTCGTCGAGCGCGCCGGGGTCACCGTCGACCTGGGCAAGCGGACGGTCCGGCGGGACGGCGCCGAGGTGCGGCTCTCGCCGACCGAGTACCTGCTGCTGGCGGCGCTGGCGCGCCACGCCGGGACGGTGCGCGACCACCGCACCCTGCTGCGCGAGGTCTGGGGGCCGGAGTACATCGACGACTGGAGCTACCTGCGCACCTTCGTCCGCCGGCTGCGGGCCAAGCTGGAGCCCGACCCGGCCCAGCCCCAGGTGGTGGTCACGGTCAGCGGCCGCGGCTACCGCTTCGGGGCGTGAATCTCGAGCGCGCCTGAGGGCCGCGGCCCTCGCCGCCCCAGGCGCGGCTGGGCGGGCCGGTGGGGCCGGGCGCCGGAGTCCATCCGTGCCGCCGCCGCCACCACGTCCTGGTGCCGGCGGCGGACGTCGAGCAGGTCCTCGGGCTCCGGCACCGTCTCCTCGCAGCCGCGCCGGATCATGTCGGCCTGGCGCAGGAGCACCTCGCGCTGCTCGGCGGTGACCGTGTACTCCATGATCCGGGCCAGGCTGGCGAGCTGCCGGATGGCCACCGCCGGCATCCCCCGCCCGGCCTGGCGGACCTTGTCGAAGGCGCCGTTGACCACCCGCGCGTAGCTCAGCCCCGGCTGCACCACGCGCGGGAAGCCCTGGGCGTCGCGGTGGACCCGGGAGAAGAAGACGCGGCCGGAGAAGTGGCAGAGCCCGGCCGTCAGCCAGTCGATGCAGGCGATCGCGGTGTAGGTGTCGTTGACCGCCGGCGACAGCGCCCGGATGGCGATCTCCACCAGCTGGTCGATGGCGAAGACCGGGTCCTGGGTCAGGGTGCGCTGCCGGCCGGTGACGTGGGCCCGCTCCAGCGCCGCGGTCACCGCCGGCGCGGCCGACGCCGGCAGGACTCGCGCCAGGGGCCGGCCCTCGACCAGGAAGTGGCCGGGGCGGTGGAGCAGCTCGATCGCCGCGCCGGCCCGCGCCGCGATCCGCACCAGGCTCTCGTGGCTGATGGCCTGCAGGTAACCGCTCCGCCGCGCGGGGACGTCGGCGCCCTCCAGCAGGGTCCAGTCGGCGGGATCGTCGCTGTCGCCGGGGTCCGCGGGGTCGGCCCCGCGGGAGTCCTCGGACTGCTCGTCGACCGCCCGGACCAGGTCCCGGCCGATGCCGGCCACCACCTCGTTGAGCTGGATGGTCACCGCCACGTGGTGGATGAAGTAGATCAGCACGATCAGGTCGAGCACCAGCAGCGCCAGGGCGACGGAGATCGAGAAGTGGGGCACGAAGTCGGGGCGCCGGCCGCCGGAGGAGATCGAGCCCAGGGTCACCACGCTGAACACGAAGGTGGCGACGAAGATCCCCAGCGTCACCTGGGTGCCGAGGTCGCGGACGAAGTTGCGCAGCATCCGCGGGCCGAACTGGGTCGAGGCCAGCTGCAGGGCCAGGATGACGATCGAGAAGACCACGCCGACGACGGTGATCACGGCGGCCGCGATGGTCCCCAGCACCTGGCGCCCGGAGTCGGCGCCGCCGGTGTTGATCCACGCGGGCAGCGCGAGGCGGCCGGCGTAGACCGCGCGGTCGAGCAGGTAGGTCGCCACGAAGAGCGCCAGCACCGCCGCCATCAGCGCCGAGGGTACCAGCCAGAGGTTGGTGCGCAGCGCCTCGCGACGCCAGCTCGGCACGCGCCGCCAGAGCTGGGCCAGGAAGGGGATCCGGCGCGGTCCTGGCGACATCGGCGAGGCTGCCTCCGAGCATGGAGAGGAACGTTGCTGACCAGACTTCCCAGCGCGCCGCCTCAGATGTTACCGGTTCGCGGCCGGCGGGGCCGGCAAATCGTCAACGCGGCGTTCACTCGGGAGGCGGCACCGTGGTGGTTGGAAAGCCAAACCTCACGGGAGACACGACAAGTTGCTCGACATCTGGATGGTGGGATTCCTGGTCCTGCTGATCGCCGGCAGCCTGGCCTACATCGCCGGGCTGGAGAGGCTCTGACGCGATGGGCCTGGACTACATCGTCACCGGCATCGTCGCGCTGCTGCTGACCGTCTACCTGCTGGTCGCGCTGCTCTTCCCGGAGCGGTTCTGATGACCCGGGTCCTGCTCGGCCTGCTGGCGACCGTCCTGGTCCTCGGCGTCTGCGCCTACTTCCTCGGCGTCTACATGGAGAAGGTTTTCACCGGCCAGAGGACCTTCGCGTCGCGGGTGCTGCGGCCGGTCGAGGTCGGGGCGTACAAGCTGATCGGGATCCGCGAAGACCACGAGCAGAGCTGGGTCGGATACCTGGTCTCGATGTTCGTGATCACCGTCGTGGGCGTGGTGGTCACCTACCTGGTGCTGCGCTTCCAGGACCACTTCCCGCTCAACCCCCAGGGCTTCGGGCCGGTCGCCCCCGACCTGGCCTTCAACACCGCGATCAGCTTCGCCACCAACACCAACTGGCAGAACTACGCCGGCGAGCAGACGATGAGCTACTTCAGCCAGATGGTGGCCCTGGTGCTGCACCAGTTCCTCTCCGCGGCCACCGGGATCGTGCTGGCCATCGCGCTGGTGCGCGGGTTGTCGCGGCGCAGCGCCAGCACCATCGGCAGCTTCTACGTCGACGCCGTGCGCTGCCTCCTCTACGTGCTGCTGCCGCTGTCCTTCGTCACCGCGGTCGGGCTGGTTTCGCAGGGATCGATCCAGAACTTCAGCCCCTACACCGTGGCGCATACGCTGCAGGGCGCCACCCAGACCATCGCCCAGGGACCGGTGGCCTCGATGGAGGCGATCAAGGACCTCGGCACCAACGGTGGCGGGTTCTTCAACGCCAACTCGGCGCACCCCTTCGAGAACCCCAACCCGCTCACCAACCAGCTCGAGATCGTCATGTGCCTGGTCATCGCCTTCGGCCTGACCATCACCTTCGGCCGGATGGTGGGGAACATCCGGCAGGGCGTCGCGGTGGCGGCGGCAATGGCCGTCATCCTGCTCGGGGGGGCCGCCCTGGTGTCCTACCAGGAGCAGACCGGCAACCCGGCGCTGACGGCGGTGGGGGTCAACCAGGCGCGCGGCGGCGGCCAGGCGGGAGGCAACATGGAGGGCAAGCGGGTCGACCTCGGCCCGGTCTTCTCGGCGGCCTACGGGTCGGCCACCACCGCCACCAGCACCGGCGCCGTCGACAGCTCGCACGACAGCTACACGCCGCTCGGCGGGATGGTCTTCATGATCTTCATGAAACTCGGCGAGATCACCCCCGGGGGCGTGGGCTCGGGGCTCTACGGGATGCTGGTCTTCGCCATCGTGGCGGTGTTCATCGCCGGGCTGATGGTGGGCCGCACGCCGGAGTACCTGGGCAAGAAGATCGAGGCCCGCGACATCAAGTTTGCCTCGCTGGCGATCCTCATCCTGCCGGCGACGATCCTCGGCTTTACGGCGGTATCGGTGCTGATCCCGGCGGGCAAGGCCGGGCCGCTCAACCCCGCCGCCCACGGCTTCAGCGAGATCCTCTACGCCTTCACCTCCAACACCGGCAACAACGGCAGCGCCTTCGCCGGGCTGAGCGGCAACACGCTCTACTACAACACCACGATGGCGGCGGCCGAGTGGCTGGGCCGGTTCGTCTTCATCATCCCGGTGCTGGCCCTGGCCGGCTCGATGGTCAAGAAGAAGATCGTCCCCGCCAGCGCCGGCACCTTCCCCACCGACACCCCGCTGTTCACCGGGCTGCTGGTCGGCGTCGTCCTGATCGTCGGCGCCCTCACCTTCTTCCCGGCGCTGGCCCTGGGCCCGATCCTCGAGCACCTCCAGCTGCAGGCCGGGCAGCTGTTCAAGTGATGGGCTTCGCGCCCCGCGTGGCGAAGTAAAGGAGCATCGAAACCGACATGGCCGTAGCCTCACCCACCCACCACCGGCGCCAGAGCAGCCTCACCGACACCTCGATCCTGGTGCCGGCGATCGGCGAGTCCTTCCGGAAGCTCGACCCGCGCTGGCAGGCGCGCAACCCCGTGATGTTCGTCGTCGAGGTCGGCGCGGTGATCACCACCTACGCCTGGGTGACCAGCTTCGGCAGCCACGGCGACCCGCTGTTCGTCGGCCAGATCGCCCTCTGGCTGTGGTTCACGGTGCTCTTCGCCAACCTCGCCGAGGCGGTCGCCGAGGGACGCGGCAAGGCCCAGGCGGCGACCCTGCGCAAGACCCGCAGCGACACCATCGCGCGCAAGCTGGTCGAACGGGCGGGTCCCGCCGGGAAGCCGGCGGTCGAGGAGCGCGTCGCGGCGCCGCTGCTGCGCAAGGGCGACCTGGTGGTCTGCGAGTCGGGCGACGTGATCCCCAGCGACGGCACGGTGGTCGAGGGTATCGCCTCGGTCGACGAGTCGGCCATCACCGGCGAGTCGGCGCCGGTCATCCGCGAGGCCGGCGGCGATCGCAGCGCGGTCACCGGCGGCACCCGGGTGCTCTCCGACCGGATCGTCGTCGAGATCACCCAGAACCCCGGCGAGACCTTCCTGGACCGGATGATCGCGCTGGTCGAGAGCGCCTCGCGCCAGAAGACGCCCAACGAGATCGCGCTCAACATCCTGCTCGCGGTGCTGACCATCATCTTCATCCTCGCGGTGGTGACGCTGCAGCCGTTCGCGGTCTACGCCGGCACCGCGGTGAGCATCACGGTGCTGATCTCGCTGCTGGTCTGTCTCATCCCCACCACCATCGGCGGCCTGCTCTCGGCGATCGGCATCGCCGGCATCGACCGCCTGCTGCAGAAGAACGTGCTGGCGATGTCGGGACGCGCGGTGGAGGCCGCCGGCGACGTCGACACCCTGCTGCTGGACAAGACCGGCACCATCACCCTGGGCAACCGCCAGGCCACCGAGTTCATCCCCGCGCCCGGCGTGACCACCGACGTGCTGGTCGGCCGCGCCGAGCTGGCGTCGCTGGCCGACGAGACGCCGGAGGGACGCTCGATCGTCTCGCTGGCGCAGCGGCTGGGGTCCAAGGCCGCGGAGGACGGCGGCGACGGCGCGGTCTTCGTGCCCTTCACCGCGACCACCCGGATGAGCGGCGTCGACATCCCGATCCCCGGTGGTGGCCGCGACGCTGAGCCGCTGAGCATCCGCAAGGGCGCGGCCGACAGCGTCGCGGCCTGGTGCTCGGACGGCGTCAGCACCGAGCTGCCGGCGGCGGTGCGCGAGCAGGTCGACGCCATAGCGCGCAGCGGCGGCACCCCGCTGGTGGTCGCCGAGGACCGCCGCGTGCTCGGCGTCATCCACCTCAAGGACATCGTCAAGCCCGGCATCAAGGAGCGCTTCGACGAGATGCGCCGGATGGGCCTGCGCACGGTCATGATCACCGGCGACAACCCGCTCACCGCGGAGGCCATCGCGCGCGAGGCCGGGGTCGACGACTTCCTGGCCGAGGCCACCCCGGAGAACAAGCTGGAGCTGATCCGCAAGGAGCAGTCCCAGGGCAAGCTGGTGGCGATGACCGGCGACGGCACCAACGACGCGCCGGCCCTGGCCCAGGCCGACGTGGGGGTGGCGATGAACAGCGGCACCCAGGCGGCCAAGGAGGCCGGCAACCTGGTCGACCTTGACAGCAACCCGACCAAGCTGATCGAGATCGTGGAGACCGGCAAGCAGATGCTGATCACCCGCGGCGCGCTGACCACCTTCTCGATCGCCAACGACGTGGCCAAGTACTTCGCCATCATCCCGGCGATCTTCGCCGGCGCCTTCCCGGTGCTGGCCGCGCTCAACGTGATGCAGCTGCACAACGCCAACAGCGCGGTGCTGTCGGCGGTGATCTTCAACGCCCTGATCATCGTCGCGCTGATCCCGCTGGCCCTGCGCGGCGTCAGGTTCCGGCCCATCGGCGCGGCCGCGCTGCTGCGCCGCAACCTGCTGATCTACGGCGTCGGCGGCATCGTCGCGCCCTTCGCCGGGATCAAGGCCATCGACATCCTGATCACCGCCGTTCACCTGGCCTAGGAGACGACCGAGATGCTCAAGTCCCTGCCCAAAGACCTGCTGGTCTCGGTCCGCCTGGTGCTGGTGATGATCGTCGTCTGCTGCGTGGCCTACACCTACGCGGTCACCGGCGTGGCCCAGGTGCTCTTCGGCGACACCGCCAACGGCGGCCTGATCAGCCGCGGCGGCCAGGTCGTCGGCGCCAGGCTGATCGGCCAGAACTTCACCGACCCCAGGTACTTCCAGGGCCGGCCGTCACCGACGGCCAGCGTCACCGACCCGACCAAGGCCGAGCCCTACAACGCGCAGAACTCGGGCGGCAGCAACCTGGGCCCCAGCAACCAGGCGCTGATCGACCGGGTCAAGAAGTCGGTGGCGGACATCAGGAAGGCCAACCCGAGCTTCACCGGCGACGTCCCGGTCGACCTCGTCACAACCGACTTCGCCGGCTTCGACCCCTACATCACGCCGGCGGCGGCAGAGCTTCAGGTGGCGCGTATCGCGGCCGCCCGCAGCCTCGACCCCGCCCGGGTCGCCCGGCTGGTCCAGGATCACACCGAGGGTCCGACCTTTGGCATCCTGGGAGAGGAGCACGTGAACGTCCTGATGCTGAACCTGGCTCTGGATGATGGAGCCGCCGGCTGACCTGACACCCACCAACCAACCCGAGCGGCGTCGAGGCGGCCTCCGGGTCTACCTCGGCGCCGCGCCGGGTTCCGGCAAGACCTACGCCATGCTGCGCGAGGGCCGGGAGCGGCGGGCCCGGGGCGAGGACGTGGCGGTGGCCCTGGTCGAGACCTACAACCGGCCCCGCACCATCGAGGCCATCGGCGACCTCGAGGTCATCCCGCGCCAGAAGATCGAGTACCGGGGCACCGAGCTGGAGGAGATGGACCTCGAGGTGGCGCTGGTCCGCCACCCCCGGGTGGCGCTGGTCGACGAGCTGGCCCACAGCAACGCGCCGGGGGCCCGCAACGCCAAGCGCTGGCAGGACGTCGAGGTCCTCCGCGACGCCGGCATCGACGTCATCAGCACCCTCAACGTGCAGCACGTGGAGAGCGTCAAGGACGTGGTCGAGCGGATCACCGGGATCACGGTGCGCGAGACCATCCCCGACGCGGTGCTCGACGGCGCCGACGAGATCCAGTTCGTGGACATCGCCCCCGAGGCCCTGCGCAAGCGCATGACCCACGGCAACATCTACGGCCGGGAGCGCGTCGAGACCGCGCTGGCCAACTTCTTCCGCCCCGGCAACCTCACCGCCCTGCGCGAGATCGCGCTGCGGCTGGTGGCCCAGTCGATGGCCCGCTCCAGCGGCGTGGTGCCGTCGCCCGAGGACGTGCTGATCGCCGTCTCCTGCCGCGAGACCTCGGCCGGCCTGATCCGGCGCGGGGCGCGGATGGCGCGGCGGCTGGGAGGCCAGTGCGTGGTGCTCACGGTGGTGCCGCCGGGCGAGCCGCCCCGGGCCCAGATGGCGACCACCGAGGGGCTGGCCCGGCAGCTGGGCTGCGCCTTCGAGGCGGTGGAGTCGGACGACACCGCGCGGGCGATCATCGACGCCGCCCTGCGGCTGGGCGCCGAGCACGTGGTCCTGGGCGAGCCGGCCCGGTCGGAGCGCCTGTTCGACCGCTTCACCCGCAGCCTGGTGGAGCGGGTCATCGACCGCCTGCCGGACTCCGACGTCCACGTCATCGCCAGGGTCGCGGTTGATGAGTCAGCTCTGGCGTAGCCCGGCGGTGGTGGACGCCCGGCCCGACCCCGACGAACTGCTGCACAAGCTCCACCCGCCCGCCCACCGGCACGGCAGCCTGCGCATCTACCTGGGCTACGCGCGTGGCTGCGGCACCACCACCGCGATGCTGGAG
>DASZGP010000004.1:0-10579 GCA_035938695.1 Candidatus Dormiibacterota bacterium
AGCAAGGCCCGGACCATGGGCGCTGAGGTCGTCGCCCTGGCCCTGGGCCCCGACGCCGCCGCGCAGGCGGCCAAGCTCGGCGAGTACGGCGCCCAGCGGGTGCTGGTCGACTCCCGGCAGGAGTACAAGCAGTTCTTCTCCCAGCCGGCGGTGGAGTCGATCGCCGCGCTGGCCTGGAACCGCAAGCCGGCGGCGATCCTCTTCGGCGGCTCCTACGACGGCCGCGACGTGGCCTGCCGGGTCGCCGCCCGCCTCGGCCTGGGGATGGCGGCCTCCGCCAGCGACGTCGCCCTGGAGGGCGATACGGTCAGGGTCCAGGTGCCGATCTTCGGCGCCACCCTGGTCTCCCACAAGAGCTTCGCCGGCGCCGGGACGGTGGTCGTCACCATCCGTCCCAAGGCGTTCAGCGCCGAGCCCGGCGGTGGCGGCGCCCCGACGGTCGAGGAGGTCACCCCCGAGCTGCCCGCCTACGCCTCCCGGGTGAAGATCCTCGACACCGTGGTCGAAGCCTCCGAGGGCCCCAAGCTGGAGGACGCCGCGATCGTGGTCACCGGCGGCCGCGGCATGGGCGGCCCCGAGAACTTCGCCATCCTCCAGGAGCTGGCCGGGCTCCTCGGCGGCGCCGTCGGCGCCACCCGGGCGGTGGTCGACGCCGGCTGGATGCCCTACTCGATGCAGGTCGGCCAGACCGGCAAGACGGTCAAGCCCAACGTCTACATCGCCGCCGGCGTCTCCGGGGCGATGCAGCACACCGTGGGCATGAAGGGGAGCAAGAACATCGTCTCCATCAACAAGGACGAGGAAGCTCCCATCTTCAAGCTCAGCGACCTCGGCATCGTCGGCGACGTCCACAAGGTGCTGCCCCAGGTCGTGGCCGCGATCAAGGCCAAGAAGGGCTGACCTCGCCGGGCGGGCCGCCGGCAGCCCCGGAGCCCGCCCGCCTGCCCTAGTCTTGCCGTGTGGGCGTCATCCCCGACGGCATCGACGCGCGGCTGAAGGCGTTCCTGGAGGCCCAGCCCCTCTTCTTCGTGGCCACCGCGCCGCTGTCGGGGGACGGCCATATCAACCTGTCGCCCAAGGGCCTGCACGGGCTGCGGGTGCTGGCCCCGGACGCCGTTGCCTACCTCGACCTCACCGGCAGCGGGGTCGAGACCGCCGCCCACCTGCGGGAGAACCGCCGCATCGTGCTGATGTGCTGCGCCTTCGAGGGCCCGCCCCGGATCGTCCGGCTGCACGGCCGTGGCGAGGTGGTGGAGGCCGGCGCGCCGGGCTTCGCCGACCTGGCGGCGCGCTGGCCGGCCGACCCCGCCGCCCGCGCCGTGGTCCGCGTCGGCGTCGACCGGGTCGCCGACTCCTGCGGCTTCGGGGTGCCCCTGATGCGCTTCGTGGGCGAACGCGACCAGCTGCCCGCCTGGGCCGCGCGCAAGGGGGAGGCAGGGTTGGCGGAGTACCGCGCGGCCAAGAACGCCGCCAGCATCGACGGCCTCCAGGGGCTGCCTCCGGCGCGGCGCCCTGGCTACCCGCCCGGTTGACACCGGCCGCCCCTCCCTCTATGCTTTACTCATGGCCATATGGGTAAAGGATTCCCCTGATCACGTCCGCGGCAGCCGGATCTCCAGCAAGAACCAGGTGACCCTTCCCGTGGCGGTGCTGGCCAAGGCGGGGATCAGGGCCGGAGACGAGGTCTCGGTCACCTCGGACGCTCTCGGCCGGATCGTCCTGGAGCGCCGCCTGAACCCCTGGGAGAAGTGGGCCGGGGCCTTCCCGGGCGCCTTCCCGCCGGGGTTTCTGGAGGAGCTCAGGAACCAGGACCTGTGACCCTGCCCCAGGCGATGGTGGACACCAGCGTGCTGGTGGCCTACCTCAACCCCGACGACGTCCACCACGGGGACGCGCGCCGCGAGTGCCTCCGGGTCACCGACACGTCCGCGGTTTCGATCTCCGTGATCACCTACACGGAGCTGATGGTCGGTCTGCTGCGGGGCGGCCACGACCCAGAGCGTTTCGAGGCGATGCTCGCCGACCTGGCCCTGACGCTGTACCCGGTCACCCAGGGCATCGCGTTCAATGCCGCCCGCCTGAGGGCAGCCAATCGCTCCCTCCGCCTGGCCGACTCTCTGATCATCGCCACCGCCGACGTGATGGGCACCGGGGAGCTGCTCACCGCCGACCGCGCCTGGCCACGCATCACGGAGAAGGCCAGGCTGATCCAGGAGCCGGCGGGGTCGCCCCCGGCTTGACCTCCGCCGTCTCGCCGGAGGAGCTCGCCACCATCCTGCGGGCGCAGCCCGAGGTCGAGGTGCGGGACCTGGAGGAGAACGCCTGGCTGGTCGCCATGCCGGGGCGGGTGCGGCAACGGATCAACGTCGCGGTGGTGCTGCGGCCGGACCGGGTGTCCTTCTACTTCTTCATGGTCCGCGCGCCCAGGGAGAACGCCGAGGCGGTCTACCGGATCCTGCTCCGCAAGAACCTGCGGACCTTCGCCATGAAGTACTGCCTGGACGCCGACGGCGACGTCTGGCTGGTCGCCGAGCTGCCCCGGCGGGGCTTCGACGCCGAGGAGCTGGACCGCATCCTGGGGGTCTTCCACCAGGAGAGCGAGTCGGCCTTCGAGCCGCTGGTCCACCTCGGGTTCCCGGGGGTGTTCCCGCCGCTGGCGTCGACCCCGCCGCCGCATTTCCCGGCCGAGCCGAGCCCCAACTAGGCGGCGCCGGATGCCACCTCACAGCCGCCCCCGGGGGCGCGTTCTACCCGCATGAGCATCTTCCGCGTGCGGCAGGCGACGGCGAGCATCTTCCGCGTGCGGCAGGCGACGGTGCACTTCTTGCGTTTGCGGCAGGCGACGGCGAACTTCTTCCACCTGCGGCACGCGACGGCGGCTGTCCGGTGGCGCATCGGGCCGGGGGCCCGATGACGCTGCCGGCCTTCCAGGCCTTCTACGACGCGACCCGCGGCCCGGTGTACCGCTTCCTGGTAGCCACCGTCGGGCGCCAGGAGGCCGACGACTGCTTCCAGGAGACCTTCGTCTCCGCGCTGCGCGCGTATCCCAACCTGCGGCCGTCGTCGCGGCTGGATGCCTGGGTCATGACCATCGCCCACCGCAAGGCGATCGACCACGCCCGCGCCGCCCGGCGGCGGCCGGAGCCGGTGGAGGCCGAGGAACGGGTCCTGGTGGGAGCGGGGGCGGGGGCGCCGGCGGCGGCCAGGTCGGCCGAGGCCGCGGCGCTGGAGAGCCAGGACGGGGTCTGGGACGAGGTCCGCGGGCTGCCCCCCAAGCAGATGGCGGCGGTGGTGCTGCGGCACGTCAACGGCCTGCCCTACCCCGAGGTGGCGCGGATCATCGGGTGCTCCGAGCCGGCGGCCCGGCGGAGCGTCCACGAGGGGCTGAAGAAGCTCCGGGAGGTGCTGCGATGAGCGAGCGCGAGAAGCGCCGGGTGCTCGGCGCCGCGCGCGTCGCCGAGGAGCTGGCGGGCGGCGGGGTGTCTGCCTCGACCAGGGGCGGATCGGACGGTGCCACCCGGCCCGCGAGCGACGTCGAGGATCCGGCCCTGCCGGCGCGCCTCACCGAGGCGTTTGCCACGCTGTCCGGCGCGCCGGTCCCGGCGGCCGATCGCCTGCTGGTCGAGGCGCAGCGCCGGGGGCTGGTCGACATCGCCTACGGCCTCATCGAGACCCCGGTCGGGCGGCTCCTGGCGGCGACCACCAGGCGGGGCCTGGTGCGGCTCTCCTTCACCTGGGAGGAGAACCAGGAGGGCGTTCTCTGGGAGCTGAGCCGCAGGGTCTCGCCGCGCATCCTGGAGGCGCCGGAGAAGCTGGCCGAGCCGCGCCGGGAGATCGAGGAGTACTTCGCCGGCCGCCGCCGCGACTTCGCGATGGCGCTGGACTGGTCGCTGATCCAGGGCTACCACCGGGAGGTCCTGGAGGTCACCAACGCCATCCCCTACGGCCAGGTCTCGAGCTACACCGGGGTCGCGGTGGCCACCGGGCGCCCCGCCGCCAGCCGGGCCGCGGGCAACGCGTTGGGGGCCAACCCGATCCCCATCGTCATCCCCTGCCACCGGGTGCTGCGGCGCGACGGCAGCCTCGGCGGGTACGGCGGGGGGCTCCACGTCAAGCGTTTCCTGCTCCGACTCGAAGGCGTCACAGGCTTCGCCTGACCGGCCGCGCCGCCGGAGCAGCAACTAAGGTTGGGTGTGTGAGCATTCGCCGTGACTGAGCGCAAGCAGCCGGCCGCCGCGGCCGAGGCGCCGCGGACCGAGGATCAACCGGCGGAGCCCCGCTCCCTGCCGCTGATCCCACTCCGCGAGGCAGTGCTCTTCCCGCAGGCCCTGGCGCCGCTGTCGGTGGGCCGCGAGACCTCCCTGGCGGCGCTGGAGGAGGCCACCGCCCGGGGCCGCCTGATCCTGGTCGCCGCCCAGCGCGACGCCGGTGTCGACCAGGTCGGCCCGGGCGACATCCACACCTGGGGCACCCTCAGCGAGATCGAGGGCGTGCGCCGGATAATGGGCTCGGCCCCGCTGGTGCTGCGCGGCCTGGCCCGGGTCCGCCTCGGCCGCGCGGTCCGCGAGGACCCCTACCTGGAGCTGGAGTTCGAGCGCGTCGAGGACGAGGCCGGCGAGGGGCTGGAGCTGGACGCCCTGGTCCGCTCCCTGCGGGAGGCCTACGAGGCGTACATCGCGGCCGGTGCCGCGGTGCCCCAGGAGACCGCCCAGTCGGTGCTCAAGACCGAGAACCCCGGCCACCTCGCCGACCTCGTCGCCAGCAGCCCGGACCTCACCGTGGCCCAGAAGCAGGAGCTGCTGGAGATGCCCCAGGTCGAGAGCCGGGTGCGCGCGCTGCTGGTCGAGCTGGCCCACCAGCGCGAGGTGCTGGAGCTCAAGTCCAAGATCCAGTCGGAGGTCGAAGGGACCTTCGGGCAGGCCCAGCGGGAGCAGATCCTGCGCGAGCAGCTCAAGGCCATCCGCCGCGAGCTGGGCGAGGGCGAGGAGGGCGGCGACCTGGAGGAGCTGCGGGTCAGGGTCGAGACCTCGGGGATGCCCGACAAGGTCGCCGAGAAGGCCCGCCGCGAGATGAACCGCCTGGAGGCGATGCCGACCATCTCGCCCGAGCACGGCATGCTCCGCGCCTACCTCGACTGGCTCACCGCCGTCCCCTGGCGCGACCCCGAGCCGGAGCCGGGGGAGGAGCACCGGTCGCTCGACATCCGCCGCGCCAAGGAGATTCTCGACGAGGACCACTACGGCCTGGACAAGGTCAAGGAGCGGGTCATCGAGTACATGGCGGTGCGCGAGCGGGTGGCCGTCCTGACCCGCCGGGAGGCGCCCGCCGAGAGGTCGCGCAAGCCGCGCCTGGCGCGCTCGCCGATCCTCTGCCTGGTCGGCCCCCCCGGCGTGGGCAAGACCTCGCTGGGCCGGTCGGTGGCCCGCGCCTTGGGCCGCGAGGTGGTGCGGGTCAGCCTCGGCGGCATCCGCGACGAGGCCGAGATCAGGGGCCACCGCCGCACCTACATCGGCGCCCTCCCGGGCCGGATCATCCAGGGCATGCGCCAGGCCGGCACGCGCAACCCGGTCTTCATGCTCGACGAGATCGACAAGGTCGGCGCCGACTTCCGCGGCGATCCCGCCTCGGCGCTCCTGGAGGTTCTCGACCCGGAGCAGAACCGGGAGTTCAGCGACCACTACCTGGAGGTCCCCTACGACCTCAGCCAGGTCCTCTTCATCACCACCGCCAACATCCCCGACACCATCCACCCCGCGCTGCTCGACCGCATGGAGCTGATCCGCATCCCCGGCTACACCGAGGAGGAGAAGCTGCACATCGCCCGCCGCTACCTGATCCCGCGCCAGCTGGAGGAGCACGCGGTCACCGAGGAGCACGTCGCGGTCGGCGACGAGGTGGCCCGGCGGATCGTCCGCGAGTACACCCACGAGGCCGGGGTGCGGAACCTGGAGCGGGAGATCGCCAACCTGGTCCGCAAGGTGCCGCGCCGCCTCGCCGAGGGCGAGGCGGACCGCTTCCAGCCGGCGCCCGACGACCTCGAGGCGATCCTCGGGCCGCCGCGCTACGACTTCGGCCTGGCCGAGGAGGAGGACCAGGTCGGCGCCGTCACCGGGGTGGCGGTCAACGAGCACGGCGGCGACGTGATGACGGTGGAGGCCATGGTGGTGCCGGGCAAGGGCGACTTCACCCTCACCGGCCAGCTCGGCAAGGTCATGGAGGAGTCGGCCCGCACCGCCTTCTCCTACGCCCGGGTCCACGCCCGCCGCTTCGACGTCGCCAAGGGGCGCCTGGAGGAGAACAGCATCCACATCCACGTCCCCGCCGGGGCCATCCCCAAGGACGGCCCCTCCGCCGGGGTCACCATGACCGTGGCGATCGTCTCGGCCCTGACCGGCCGGGCGGTGCACCGCGAGGTGGCGATGACCGGCGAGGTCACCCTGCGCGGCCGGGTGCTGCCGATCGGCGGGGTCAAGGAGAAGCTGCTGGCGGCCCACCGGGCCGGGATCAAGACCTTCATCCTCCCGCGCAAGAACCGCAAGGACCTGGCCGAGGTGCCCCAGGAGGTCCTGGCGGTGATGGAGATGGTGCTGGTGGACCACGTCGAGGAGGTCCTCGACCGGGCCCTGCTGCCCCGCCGCCCGGCCACCACAGGGGTCGCCGTGGTGGCCCCGATCAACGCCTAGATGGACGTCCTCAAGATCACCCCGCGCGGCTACTGCCACGGCGTGGTCGACGCCATCCAGATGGCCAAGGAGGTGGGCGCCGCCTCCGCCCGGGAGGCCGTGCCCCAGCCGGTGCGGATGCTCGGCTACCTGGTCCACAACGAGCACGTCACCGACGAGCTGCAGGGTCACGGCGTGGCCCTGGTGGACGCCGACGACCGCCTCGAGGGCCTGCGGCGGATCGACGCCGGCACGGTCATCTTCACCGCCCACGGGGTCTCGCCCCAGGTCGTCGCCCGGGCCCGGGAGATGGGCCTGCGCGCAGTCGACGCCACCTGCAGCGACGTCGTGCGCACCCACGACCTGGTCCTCGACCTGGCCCGGCGCGGCTTCCAGATCATCTACATCGGCCAGAAGGGCCACCCCGAGCCGGAGGGGGTCATCGGCGAGGCGCCCGACCGCGTCCACCTGATCGAGCCCCTGGACACCGCGGCCCTGGCCGAGCTGCACCGGCGGCTGCCTGAGGGTCCGATCGCCGTCACCTGCCAGACCACCCTGAGCCAGTGGGACACCCTGGAGACCATCGCCGCGATCCAGCGGCTGTGGCCCGAGGTCGAGGTCCACAACGAGATCTGCCGCGCCACCCAGGAGCGCCAGGAGGCGGCGGTCAAGGCCGCGGCCGAGGTCGACATGGTGATCGTGGTCGGCTCGTCGCGCAGCTCCAACTCCAAGCGCCTGGTCCAGGTGGTGGAGGAGTACGGCCACAAGCCGGCCCACCTGGTCGACAGCCCGGCCGATGTCGACCCCGCCTGGTTCGCCGGGATCAAGCGGGTGGGGGTGACCTCGGGGGCCTCGACCCCGACCTGGATGACCCGCAAGGTGATCGAGCACATCGCGGCGCTCGAACCGGAGAGCGCGCCCGCACTCTGAACCGTGACCCCGGCGTCGCTCGTGGCGGGCCCGGGCTGGGTAGAGTCAGGGGATGGATGGCGGTCAGGCGCTGGAACGCGCCGAGACGTGGAGCGGGGGCCTGGCGGCGCGCCACCCGGCGGAGCCGGCCCCGATCGACATCGTCGCCGACTTCGACCGCTTCTACGAGCAGCAGTACGCCTCGATCCACCGCACCGTCCGCGGCATCGTGCTCGACGCCGCGATCGCCGAGGACCTGACCCAGGACGCCTTCGCCAAGGCCTACGGGGCGCGCCACCGCTACCGCCCCGACCAGCCGCCGGGCGTCTGGCTCCACCGCATCGCCGTCAACACCGCGATCTCCTGGGCCCGCCGGGGCCAGCTCCAGCGCCGGGTCCTGGAGAAGCTCGGCCGGATGTCCATGAGCGCCCCCGTCGCCGACCCCACCGAGGGCCGCGACCCCGAGCTCGGCGCCGCGCTGCGGCAGCTCAACCCGGGCCAGCGGGCGGCCGTGGTGCTGCACTTCTACCACGGCTACCCGTACGCCGATATCGGCCGCATCCTGGGCATCCCCACCGGCACCGTGGGCTCCAGGATCTCCAACGCCGTGGCCGTGATGCGCCGCCAGCTGAAGCCGCGCCACGCCGAATGAACGGCGGGGGCGGCACATGCGTTTGACCCACAGCGACATGGAAGACGACGACCTGACAGCGGGGCTCCCAACGCGGCTGAAGGCCGAGATCGAGGCCTGGCACGGCGCCCGGCCGTGGGCGAGGCAGGCCGCCTACCGGACCCGGCCCGCCCGTCGCCTGGCCGGCTGGTACACCGGGCCGCGCGCCTGGGTCGCCGGCTTCGCGGTGGCCGGCTCGCTGCTCGCCGGCGGGGTCGCGGCGGCCGCCTCCAGCGGGGGCTTCACCATCCCCCTGACCCGGATCCACGTCGGCGGCGCCGACACCGGCGACCACCCCGATGCGCCCGCCAGCCCCGCGCCCGCCCCGACCCTCCGGCCCGCGCCGGTGGTGGTGGCGCGGCCCGCGGTCCGGCCCAGCCCCAGCCCCGGGCGTGGCGCCGACTCCGCTGACAGCCGCGACCGGACCGGCGCGGTCCACGCCACGCCGTCGCCCGGGCACGGCTCCGCCGCCGACGGGCACGACGGCCGCGGTGGTCACCCGGGCGATGGGGACGGGCATCCCGGCGTCAGCCCGAGCGGCAGCCCCGGCGACGGCGGCGGGCACTCCGGCGGCGGCCACGGGGGCCGCGGCGGGGACTAGCGGCCCCGGATTCAGGAAGCCAGCCGACATCGGGGGAGCGGGCTCCGGCGTGAGGCTTGCGGACCCCCGGGCGAGCCCGGCCCGGACCCCGGCCGCCAGACCTGCGAGATCCCAGTTCGTCAGGCCGGGCGGTAGCGGGGTTCGATGTCTCCTGGTGACACGCTGACCAGCCCGTCGCGCTCCAGCTTGGCCAGGTGGGCGATCAGGCTGCGTCGCGCCAGCGGCCACAGCGGCGGAGGGGTGTCGGCGTAGGCCAGGGGCAGCAGGGCGTCGGCGAGCACGCCAGCAGGCTGACCGCCGGCCGATCCCGCCGGAGCCGGTCCCCCGCCGGCCTCCGACCCCCCGGCGGCGGTCGGGCCGTCCCCGGGGGCCTTCGTCCCCAGTTTTCGCACCGCCTCCAGCACCTTCGCCTCCCGGGCCAGCCGGTGCCCGATGTACGCCTCGATCCGGGCCGTCGCGTCCCCCGCCTCGGGGCCGTGGCCGGGCAGCAGGAGACTGGGGCGGAGCGCGGCGACGCGCCGCAGGGAGTCCAGGTAGAGCGCCATGTCGCCCTCGGGTGGGTCGATCACGATGTAGCCCTCGCCGGCGATCAGGTCGCCGGTCAGCAGGACCTGGCGGGCCGGCCAGTGGTAGCAGAGGTGGTCGGCGGCGTGGCCGGGGGTGTGCACCGCGACCAGGCGGTCGCCGCCCAGCGGCAGCGCCTCGTCGGGGCCGAGGCGGCGGTCGAGGGGGGGCATCTCGCGGTGGGGGTGGCCCCAGAGTGGCGCGTCGAGCGCGTCGGCCAGCGCCGGCGCGCCGGCCGCATGGTCGACGTGGTGGTGGGTCAGGAGCACCGCCACGACCCGGCCACGGGCGGTGGCGGCCCGGGCCACGGCCTCCAGGTGCCCGATGTCGTCCGGGCCGGGGTCGACGACCAGGACCTCACCGCCCGCCCAGAGCACGTAGGTGTTGGTGCCGCGGCCGGTCAGGGGCGAGGGGTTGGGCGCGACGATCGCCAGGTGTTCTCCGCGCGCCTCGGGGGTGGCGCCGCCGGCTTCCCGATCCCCGTCCTGGCTCAGCTTCCGGCCTCCTCGTAGCCCGGCTCGCCGGGCAGCGCGACCACGATCCCCGGCCCCTCGGCCGGTGCCCCGAGCCGGATGCGCGGCAGGATCGGCTCCACGTTCCGCTCCCGGGCCAGGCGGGCCAGCACGGCCGCCACGCTCGGCCCCTCCAGGACGCTCAGCGCGACCCGCGTCGGCGGCATCGCGAAGACCTCGCCCCGCTCCGCCGCGGCCAGCGCCGGCTTGGGCCGCAGCCACTCCATCCGCTCCACCTCGACCGGGGCCGGCGAAGCCTCCTGGCCGGCGGGCATCGCCGTGGCGAAGAAGCGGGTGTCGTAGCGCCGGGGGGCACCCTCGG
This sequence comes from Candidatus Dormiibacterota bacterium, assembly GCA_035938695.1. Taxonomy (GTDB): domain Bacteria; phylum Chloroflexota; class Dormibacteria; order DASZGP01; family DASZGP01; genus DASZGP01. Next base: position 10,241 of record DASZGP010000004.1, read on the forward strand.
GCGTGACCCAGCGGGCGAAGTAGACCAGGCACGAGAGGTCGAGGCGGAGGCCGGCCTCCATGATCACGTCGCGGAACTCAGCCTTCCCGCCGTGGACCCGGCGCCTGGCCTCCTCGCGCCAGGCCGGATCGAGGTCGCCGGCCCCGAGCAGGATGGCGCTCTCCTCGAAGACCTCCCGCGCCGCCCCCACCAGCAGCGCCAGCGGCGAGGGGCGGCCGTCCTCCCAGGGGCTGCCCAGCAGCTCGGCGGCGGCGGCCGGGGAGAGGCCGGTCAGCTCCTCCCAGGCGGCGTGGCCGTCGTGCTCGTCGATCCGGCCGCCGGGGAAGACCAGGGCGGTGG
>DASZGP010000005.1:0-16924 GCA_035938695.1 Candidatus Dormiibacterota bacterium
CACCGCCCCCGGTCAGGCCGGCGGTCGGTGACAGCGGTCCCACGCTGGGCGAGAAGCCGGTATAGGTCCACTGGTCGGCCGCGGTGATCGGCGACCGGCCCGAGGGGGTCACGACGACGATGTCGGCGACCAGCTGGCCCAGGTTGGAGGGGGCCCGCGGGACGTCGAATCGGATCTGGTCACGAGTGGGGCAGGGCACGCTCGGGTTGAGGACCGAGCCGTCGGAGCACGTCATCGCGGCGGGCAGCACCTTCGACGTTCCCGCGCTGGTGACGAAGTCGATCTCCTGGACGCCGATGAAGCAGGTGCCATCGACCTCAAGGTGCTGTCCGCCAGCGCTGGGACCGGAGTGGTTCGGATCTGGAGTGGTGGCGGGATCCTTGATGACCGCGGTCAACGTCGGCCCCTGGCTGTCGACGAAGGTCCAGCCGTTGTGAACGGTGGTCGACGTCGGGGCGAAGCCGCTCGGCTGATTGGTCACGACCACATCGGCGGCCGCGCCGTTGGTCTCCTGCGGGATGGTCGTCAATCCCACCGTCGCGCCCATCGCCCCGGTGGGATCGGTCGAGTGGTCAGGGGTGATGCTGTTGATGGTCTGAGAGGTGCCGGCGAACTTGATGTCCACGGTGGATGTCTGCCCGGAGACCCCGAGGTTGGTTCCGTGGACGGCGACGGTGGTACCGCCGCAACTCGCTCCGCCTGGAGGCGTGATCGAATCAACCGTTGGAGTCGGGGCGGCCGGAAGACCTGCCGCCTGGACTCCGGGCGGCACCACCGACGCGAGGCCGGTGAGCGTGAGAACCAGGCCAAAAGCGGCGGCCCGGCGATTGATGCGGCGAGCGAGAGTCAAGATGTGGGCCCTCCGACCTTCCGGCGAGTTGGACGCGCATCGGGGAGGAAGGCGACGAAGGCCCCCTGGTGCGCCAAGGCAGTTAAGGCAGACGCGAACACAAGTGTGCCCCCTGGTTCCGATATGGTCAACAATCCGACGAGATCATAGCTGGCCCCGGGCTCGGAGGGCGCAGGTGGGACTGGTAGCCTCCCATGGGAGGGGGCGAGAGACGCCGGCCAAGCTGACCGGGCCAGCCCTCCATGACGAAGGAGGACTCGATCGTGACGAATCGACGCTGGCTGGCGCCCCTGATGGGCGCCGCCATGATCCTGGCGGCGGCGGTGCCGACGAGCGCGCTGGCCGGAGCTCCCGGGCCGCTCGGGCCCTGCCCCACCACCGCCCTGGTCTGCGTGTCGCCTGAACCGCCCACGACCAGCCCGGTGGATGCGCCCATCGACTACTGCGTCGCGGGCCAGTGCGACACCCTCTACCCGGTGGCTTTTTCCGAGTCGGTCGTCGTCGTCGAGGCTGATACCGCGGTCGCCTTGGCTTTGTCCGCCGTTGCCACGGTGACCTCGGAGATACAGCCCGGCTATCCCATCGTCTGCGCCGGAGCCACGTGTGTCTCGGGAGGAGTGGACACGGGTTCCCTCACGATGGGCGCGGTAGCGGACTACTGCGTCAGCGTCAACGAGTCGACTTCGCCATGCCGGCGTGGAGGGCCATATTTCCACGCCACCGACGTGGGAGCCCAGTTCGGAGTACCCGGGCGGGTGTTCCTGATGTGCCGCAACCCCTGCCCGGTGATCCCTTAGAGGCGCGACCCTCAAGCAGTTCAGGCAAGCCAGGCCGGCCGCACTCCGCCAACTCGACCGTGTAACAGCACGTTTACCGAGATCGGAGCCCTGTGGGACAATGGGCGCTCCCCTGGCGCGACCGCGAGAGCGAGCGTCCGTGGGTCGCGGGGCCCGATGTGGAAGGTTGGAGAGAGCGAAGAAGTGGCGATCGCTGAGCCCTACCCGCCGCAGACCGTAGAGGACCTGTTCAGCGCGTACCGGCCGTTGGTCTGGCGGCGGTGCCGAGACATGCTGCGCAACGACAGCGACGCGGACGACGCGGTGCAGGAGGTCTTCGGGCGGGCGGCGCGCTACCCGGGAACGATCGCCAACCCGGCGTCCTGGCTGCTGCGGGTGGCCGGCAACGTCTGCATGGACGAGTTCCGCAGGCGGCGCAAGGACCACAACGTCTTCGAGGCCGCACTGGTCGGGCCACGCACCGGGGCGGGGGTCGTGAACCCGGAGGAGACGGTGGTGAACTCGATCTCGGCTCCCGCCCTCCTGTTGGGGCTGTCGGAGCGCGAGAAGGTGGTGGTGATGCACCGCCTCCACGACCTCACCGACGAGGAGAGCGCCCGCCGGATGGGGGTCACCGCGTCGACGGTGCGCAACACCCTGGTCCGGGCCCGCCGCAAGATCTCGGCCGAGCTCGGCCATCCGAGCCGGGTGGCGGTGCTGATCACCACCGCCCTGGCGGCCGCGCGAGCCAGGCTCCTGGGGCGGCGGCCCGGTGCCCAGACGGCCAACTGGACCGTGGCCATGATGGCGCCGGTATCGGCGGTGGCGATCAGCATGCTCCTCGGCGGGGGCGCGCCGGCCTCCGGCGGGGCGCCGGCGGCGCCGCGGGCGGCGGCCGGAGCGGCCGGGGTGGCCGACGGCCAGGGGCCGGCACCCACCCCGGCGGCGATGACGATGCCGGGCGGCGACGGCCCGGTTGCCGACCTCGCCTCCCTGGCGCTGCGGCCGGCGCCGCCGGCATCGGCTCCCGGCAGGCAGTTCAACCCGATCGGCTCCCTGCAGGCCAACCCGGACACCACCCAGTACTCCGACGTCCAGGCCTCACCGGCATACTCGCGGGACCACACCATCTTCGCGGCGGGCTCCACCGGCTGCGCCCACCAGGCTCCGTGCTGGGTGCTCTTCAGAAGCCGGGACGGCGGGGCGAGCTGGCGCCAGGCCGGCTCCCCGGTGCAGGTTCCGGCCAGCTATCTGGTCATGCCCCGCGACGCGTACGCCCACAATCGCTTCTACGCCTACGGGATCGGCGGCCTGGTCGAGACCCTCGACGGCGGCCAGACCTTCACCCCCGCGATGCCGATACCGAATACGGCCTACGCCTACGCGGCGGCCGTCCCGGCGTATATCGGATTCGACGTCGCCCTGAGCTCGGCATCGCACCTCTGGCTCTACCAGGCCGGCTCGGCGCCGCTGCCGAGCTTCGTCTTCGAGCGCGGCGGGACCGCCGGCGGGCCGGCGATGTATTCGATCCAGGGCGGCGTGCAGACGATCATGCAGCCGGTCCAGTTCGCTCCCAACCCCAGCGGCCTCGACGCGCCGGGCGGAGCGCCGGTGGGAACTCGCGGCGTGGGCATCCTGCGCTGCTCGCCGGCGTGCTCCGAGGTCTACGCCAACTCGACCTGGGCCGGGAACCTCACCCGCCTCGTCGCGGCCGAGGACGACCGCCTGGTCCTGGCGGTGAACCAGATGGGGCTGGCCCTCTCGCGCGACGGCGGCCAGAGCTTCGCGGCGCTGCGCCTGCCGGCCACCTCCGAGGTGGGGGACGCGGTGCTCGTCGGGCGCGGCGCCAACGCCCGCATCGTGCTCGGCGCCCTGCGCGAGGGCCCGGGCGGGGGCGGGATCTTCCTCGGCACCCTGGACGGCCACTGGACCCGGCTCACCCCGGCTTTGAGCGGCTACAGCTACACGGTGGTCCGGGCCCTGACGGCGACCGACCTGATCGCCAGCTTCCGGACCGCCGACGCCTCCCGCTTCGGCTTCAACTGCTCCCACGACGGCGGCAGCGGTTGGGGAGACTGCCGGCGTTCCTGAGGGCCGGCGTTCGCGAGGACGCCGCCTACGGGACCTTGGGGTCCTCGTAGACCAGGACCCCGACCAGGTGAGCCTCGGTGATCCCGCCCAGCCGGCACCGGGTCATCTCGGCCGCATTGGCCCAGGTGAGATCCGCGGTCGCGGCGAAATGCAGGTCCGTGAGGTTGGCGAAGGCCCAGTAGCTGTGCGCCAGGGATCCCTCGACGATCGCCGTCGCGGTCTGGATCGGTGGGGGCGCAACGGCCCACTGGAAGACGGCGTTGCCGACGCCGTTGAGCAGGTCGCAGCTGACCGAGGCGGCCGGGATCGAGACCACCGACCCCGAGACCATCGGGTCCAGCAGCACCGGCTCGGCCAGGCATGGCCCGCTCAGGCTGACGTTGACCTGCTCGGTGGCCGGCCAGCTGGTGATCGAGCCGCCGGAAACGGTCAGGTCGGCGTAGACCAGGCAGGCGCCGGCGTCGGCGTCGAAGGCGCTGGCCGAGTGAGGCGCCAGGGCGGGCAGGACGCCGAGCGCCAGCGTGAGGAGAGCGAAGATGCGGCGGCTGCCCCCCGCCCAGCCCCGCCGGAAGGTGGGACGCACGAACAAGAGACGCGGCCGGGACGCGTTTTGTCTACATCCCGCCCAAACTTGGCACCCTGGCTTGGCTCCTGGCGCGGCGGCGGCGCCGGGGCAGGCTGCTCACGCCCCCTCGTGTCGGTTGACGTCGATATGGCCAGATGGACTTAAGTCTGAGATTAATGCTATATCGTTCAGGACAAAGCTGCCACCCAAAGTGTGGCGACTCATCCTCATCGAAGAAGGGGCGAACATGGTCGATTGGACGGACACCCGAGTCAGGCAAACCCGCTGGGCATTCGGCCGGCGGCTGCATCAGCTCCAGATCGGCAGGGGCCTGGCCGCGGCCGCCCTGGCGGAGACCGCGGGGATCAGCCCGGCCCAGCTCGAGGCGATCAAGGCGGCCAACCCCGACGTGTTCGATCCCGGGCTGGGAACCCTGATCCGGCTGGCCCTGGCGCTCGGCGTCGATCTCTCCGACCTCGGCGCGCCACCGGTTTGACCCCTCCCCCCGCCCGCCCTCAGCGGAACATTCGGGTCAGGTGCAGGGCCACCTCCAGGCGGAGGCGCTCGCTGGCCACGTCGAGGTGGTGGCCGGTGAGGGTCTCGAGCCGGCGCACGCGCTGCTTGATGGTGTTGACGTGAAGGTTGAGGCGGACGGCCGCGGCGGCCAGCCGGCCGCCGGCCTCGTGGATCGCCACCAGGGTGTCCAGGAGGGTGATCGCCTGCGCCGTGGGCAGGTCCAGCACCGCGCCGAGGACGTCGCGCATGAAGGCCCGCCGCTCGGCGGCGGGGGCGGCCTGGAGCAGGGAGTAGACGTCGAGATCGGAGACCGGGACGACCAGGCGGCGGAGGAATACCCGGCGGGCCAGGGGGAGGCGCTGCTCGGCGCGCTGGTAGGCCTGGTTGATCTGCAGCGGGCCGTCGACCGGCGCCTGGGCCAGCACCAGCACCCGCTCCTCGGCGGCGATCCGCTCGACCGTCTCGATCACCCCGGGCCAGTCGGAATCGTCGACCCCGGGCAGGAGCAGGCGAACGTGGGCCGGGGCGCTCTGCGCGCCGCCGTCGATCGCGCCCGGCAGGCGCCTGGCGATGGCCGCCGCGGCCGAGCGCGGTACCAGGTCCTCGTTGGCCGGGCCCGGAGCCGCGACCAGCAGCAGGCCGACGGGGCCGTCGAGGTCGAGGCCCAGCTCGGCCGCCCGGGCCACGACGTCCGCCTCGTCGGTGAAGTCGCCGCGGAGCACCTCGTCGATGACCTCGGCCTGGGCCCGCTCCCTGCGGTGCAGGCGCAGCGACCGCCGTTCGAGATAGCCGGCGTCGAGCGCCACGGTGATGTCGCCGACGACCTGGAAGACGTCCAGGGCCAGGTGGCCCAGGGCCATCTGGCTGGCGCCGGAGACGGGCAGCTGGGCGGCGTCGGCCAGCACCGCCTCCCAGGCGGCCTCGGTCGCCACCCGGATGGCGGCGTGGAGGCTCTCCAGCAGGAGGCCCTGGTCGGCGCGCGCGGCGCCGGCCTCGCGGAGCCTGGCCCGATCGGCCTGCTCCAGGGCCCGGTCCTCGGCCAGCAGCCCAATGATCGTGGCCATGGTCTCGCGGACCGTGGCCCGGGCCTGCTCGCGAGCCTCCGAGGCGGCCAGGGCGCGGTACTCGGCGACCTCCTCGAAGACCCTGGCGACGATCGCGTCGGCCAGGGCCGCCTGGCCCTGGCTGAGACGGCGGAGCACCTCCGCTCTGAACTCAGCCACTCCGCGGGCTCGACCGCTGCTTGCCGCGCCTGAACGCGGCGACCTGTCCCCCGACACTGTGCGCCTCCTTGAATTTGTTTGCCGCGACTGCCGACGCGTGACGACCAAGCCGGATGCCGACCAGGTCGGCCGGCACCATGATCCTGCGAGGTCGCGCCGGAATGGCTTGATACATGCTTCTGCGTTGACTGCGGGGCGAGCCACGCCGCTCGCTCGGGGAATGATCTCACAGACTATAGGTAGCGTAAGGCCACTCCAGCGGGGCAGAACGCTACCCATAGTCTGTTGAGGGCGGGCACTCGCCGTGGTTTCGTATCGGGCAATGGCCACCCCCAAGAAGAAAGCGCTCAGCCCCCTGGCGATCGGCCGGAGGCGCGAGTTCGGCATGGCCATCCGCGAGGCGCGGATCCGCCTGCGCCTCTCGCAGGAGAAGCTGGCCGAGCTGGCCGCGCTGCACCGGACCTACGTCGGCTCGGTGGAACGCGGCGAGCGGAACATCAGCCTCGACGCCATCTACGCCCTGGCGGACGCGCTCCAGCTCGGGCCCGCGCGGTTCTTCGACCGGGTGTAGCGCGGCCGGCCCGCCGGACCGGACCCTCGACCTGGCTCTCGAGTTGGACATCGTCTTTCACCTCTCGGTTGCGCCTCCCCGGCCGGGTGAGGCGGCTGGGTTGGCGCGTTTCAATATCTGGCCGTGACCGTCGATATCTCCGCCCGCGGCGCCGGGCCGCGGATCAGGCCTGGTGGGCTCCGGCAGCGGCCCCGCGCCTGGCCCCGCCCCCGCCGCTGGTCTCGCTTCAGGCCCGGCGTCACGATGCGCATCGGTCTCCCCCTCCCGCGTTCCGGCGGGCTCGGCGCCGGGCTCTTCCCCGGACGACGCTAATCAGTTTAGCATTGATTCGCTAAGCGCATTTGCAGGCTGCTATGATCGATGTCGAGGAGGGAGCTGAAGATGGCCGAAACCCTGGGCGAGCTGATCAGACGGGCGCGCAACGAGAAGGGCTGGAGCCTGCGCCGGCTCGGGAGCGCCGCGGAGATCCACAATGCCCACCTCTCGCAGATCGAGAACGGGGGGATCGCCAGGCCCGCGACGCATATCCTCTGGGGCCTGGCGACCGCGCTCTCGTTGGACTACGAGCGGCTGCTGGAGCTGGCCGGCCACGTCATCCACGACCAGGCGGCCCCCCGACGGTCGCTGGCCGGCGTCGCCCTCCACGCCCTCGAGGACCTCACCCCGGAGGAGCAGGCCGAGGTGCTGCGATTCATGGAGGAGGTCCGCGGGCGCCGGGCCGCGACCGGCGAATGATCGACCTGCTCGACCGCCGGGTCCGGGCCATCGCCGAGGCCACCCTCCGACAGGCCGGCGTCTGGGGGGTGCTGCCGACGCCGCTGGACGCCGTCGCCCGGGCCGCGGGGATCGCCGAGATCGTCGACATCGGCGCCCTGCCCGACGACCTGCGCCGGGCCCGGCCGGCCGCGATGGCCAAGATCCTGGGCGCCTTTCACTTCGCCGCCGGCGCCGCCTTCGTCGATCGCAGCCTGGGGCCGGGCCGGTCCCGCTTCGTGCAGGCCCACGAGACGGCCCACCGGCTGCTGCCCTGGCACGAGCGCGCCTTCCTGCTGGACGACGAGCGCCGCCTCTTCCGCGAAACCGAAGAGGCGCTGGAGCGGGAGGCCAACCTGCTGGCGTCCCACCTGATCTTCCAGCCCGGCGCCTTCGCCGCCCGGATCGCGGACCAGCCGCCGTCGCTGCGCGCCGCCCGCCGGCTGGCCCGCGAGCACGGCGCGTCCTGCCACGCCACCCTGCGGTACTACGTCGAGCACCACCCGGAGCCGCTGGCGCTGCTGGCCACCGGCCGCATCCGCCGGGTCGACGGCACCGTGCCGGTCTGGACCGCCTGCGAGTCGCCCGCCTTCCGGCGCCGCTTCGGGCCGCTGTCCGGCCGCCTCCACCGGCGTGGCCTCCACCTCGGCGGCGGCCCGGCGCCGGCGCCGGCGGTCGGGCGCGATCGCGCCGCCGGCCGCGAGCTGGCCGCCCTGGTCGAAGCCACCCGCCTCTGCGGCAGCGTCGGCCGCCAGGAGGTGGGGCTGCACGACCGCCGCGGCGAGTCCCAGCCGTTCCTGGCCGAGGCGCTCAGGCAGCGCTCGGTGCTGGTGCTGCTCTCGCCCCTGGCGCCCGGGCCCGGTCGCGGGCTGGCGGTGCCGCTGGCGAGCTAGGTGCCGGACTCCCAGGAGGAGAGGTACGCCTCCTGCTCGGGGGTCAGGACGTCGATGGCCACGCCCATGGCGTCGAGCTTGAGGCGGGCGACCTCGCGGTCGATCTCCTCGGGGACGTCGTAGACCTTGGGCTCCAGGCCGGCGGCGTTCTTGACCACGAACTCGGCGCCCAGGGCCTGGTTGGCGAAGCTCATGTCCATCACCGCGGCGGGATGGCCCTCGGCCGCCGCGAGGTTGATCAGGCGGCCCTCGCCGAGGAGGCAGAGCTTGCGGCCGTCGCCCAGGCGGTACTCGTCGACGAACGGCCGGACCCGGCGGACCTGGGTGCTGAGCTGGTCCAAGGCGTTGATGTTGATCTCGTCGTTGAAGTGGCCCGAGTTGGCCACGATGGCGCCGTCCTTGAGCTTCTCGAGGTGCCGGCGGTCGATGACGTTGAGGTCGCCGGTGACGGTGACCACGATGTCCGCCGAGGGGGCCGCCTGCTCCAGGGTCATGACCCGGTAGCCGTCCATGACGGCCTCCAGGGCGCGGACCGGGTTGACCTCGGTGACGATCACGTGGGCGCCCATGCCCGCCGCCCGCAGGGCCAGGCCGCGGCCGCACCAGCCGTAGCCGCAGACCACGAAGGTCTTGCCGGCCAGGAGCACGTTGGTGGCCCGGATGACGCCGTCGAGGGTCGACTGCCCGGTGCCGTAGCGGTTGTCGAACATGTGCTTGGTCAACGCCTCGTTGACCGCGATGACCGGGAAGCGGAGGACGCCGTCACGCTGCATGGCGCGGAGGCGGATCACCCCGGTGGTGGTCTCCTCGGTGCCGCCGATGATCGCCTCCAGGCCCGGGTGGCCCTTGTGCAGCGCCGAGACCAGGTCGCAGCCGTCGTCCATGGTCACCTGGGGCCGGGTGTCGAGGGTGGCGTTGAGGTGGGCGTAGTAGGTCTCGTTGTCCTCCCCCTTGCGGGCGAAGACGGAGATGCCGTGCTCGCGCACCAGCGCCGCCGCCACCGGGTCCTGGGTCGAGAGCGGGTTGCTGGCGCAGAGGGCCAGCTCGGCGCCGCCGGCGGTCAGGGCGATCGCCAGGTTGGCGGTCTCGCTGGTGATGTGGAGGCAGCCCGCCATGCGGATGCCGGCCAGCGGCTTCTCCCTGGCGAAGCGCTCGCGGACCAGGGCCAGCACCGGCATCTCGCGGGCGGCCCACTGGATCAGGTCCTCGCCGGCCGGGGCCAGGCCGAGGTCGGTGACGTCGTGGGGGGTGGTTGTAGCGGTCATCGGGGCCAAGTCTATCGGGCGTCGCCGCCCCGGGCGCGCGGGCCGGCGGGCGAACGCTACAGCTCGGCCAGCTCCAGCTCCAGCATCCGGCGCAGCTGCTGGGCGCGCGCCTGGACGTCGGCCGGGGTCAGCCGCTCCAGGCTGGCCGGCCCGAAGGCCTCGACGTTGAAGGACGCCATCACCGTGCCGTAGGTGACCCCCTGGCGGAAGCGGTGGAGGTTGAAGTCGCCGTGCCGGGCGAGGTAGCCCAGGACACCGCCGGCGAAGGCGTCGCCGGCGCCGGTGGGGTCGACCACGGACTCCAGCGGGTAGGCCGGGCAGGCGAACAGCGAGGTCACCCCGGAGGCGTCCCGGAGGTAGGCCAGGGCGCCGTTCTCACCCTTCTTGAGGCAGACCGCCCGGCAGCCCCGGTCGAGGATCCGGGCCGCGGCGACGTGGAGGTTGGGGGTGTCCGCGTAGAGCCGCGCCTCGTCCTCGTTGAGGAAGACCAGGTCGACCCGCGAGAAGAGCTCGTCGATCCGCTCCCGCTTCTCGTTGATCCAATGGTCGATGGTGTCGCAGGCCACCAGCCGGACGCCGCCGGCCTGGCCCAGGACGTGGAGCTGGACCTCGGGGTCGACGTTGGCCAGGAAGAGCACCGGGCTGTCCCGGAATGCCGGCGGCAGGGTCGGGCGGAAGCTGGCGAAGACCCCGAGCTGGAGATCGAGGGTGTCGCGGTGGTCCATGTCCAGGTGGTAGCGGCCGCGCCAGCGGAAGCTGGGGCCGGCGGCGACCTCGATGCCGGACAGGTCGACCCCGCGCCGGCGCAGGAAGTCCAGCTCGGCCATCGGGAAGTCGGCGCCGACCACCCCCACCAGGCGGACCGGGGCGAAGAGGCTGGCGGCGGCGCTGAAGTGGGTGGCGGCCCCGCCGAGGACGTCGTCGCGGACGGTGAAGGGGGTCTCGATGCTGTCCAGCGCGACCGAGCCCGCGACCAGGATCGGCGCGGCGGTGGCCGGGATGGCCGGAGCCGCGGTCATCGCGAGCCACCCTCCGCCAGCCGGCGGAACCACTCCAGGGTCGGCGCCAGCCCCTCGGCCAGCGGCACCACGGCCTCCCAGCCCAGGATCGTCCGGGCCCGGGTGGTGTCCGGCCGCCGCTGCCGGGGGTCGTCCTCCGGCAGGGGCCGGAAGACGATCTCGCTGGCGGAGCCGGTGGCCGCCCGCACCCGCTGGGCCAGCTCCAGCATGGTCACCTCCTCGGGGTTGCCGAGGTTGACCGGCATCGGCTCGTCCGAGGCCAGCAGCCGCACGATGCCCTCGACCAGGTCGCTGACGAAGCACAGGCTGCGGGTCTGGGAGCCGTCACCGTAGACCGTCAGGGGCTGCCCGGTCAGGGCCTGGGTGGCGAAGTTGGGGATGGCCCGGCCGTCGTTGGGGCGCATCCCCGGGCCGTAGGTGTTGAAGATCCGGACGATGCGGGTGTCGGCGCCGCGATGGCGCCGGTAGGCCATGGTGTAGGCCTCGGCCCCCCGCTTGGCCTCGTCGTAGACCGAGCGGGGCCCGACCGGGTTGACGTTGCCCCAGTAGGACTCCGGCTGGGGATGCAGGTGGGGGTCGCCGTAGACCTCGGAGGTCGAGGCCAGCAGGAAGCGCGCCCCCCGGGACAGGGCCAGGTCGAGCGCGTTGCGGGTGCCCCGGGTGCCGACGTCGAGGGTCTCCACGGCCAGGGCCAGGTAGTCGGGCGGCGACGCCGGCGAGGCGAGGTGCAGGACGTAGTCGACCCCGCCCGCGACCTCCAGGGTGGCGCTGACGTCGGCCTCGAGGAGCTCGAACCGGGGATGGCCGGCGAGGTCGGCGACGTTGGCGGCCGCCCCGGTGCAGAAGTCGTCGACCGCGACCACCGTACAGCCCAGCTCCAGGAGCCGGCGGCAGAGGTGGGAGCCGATGAACCCGGCGCCGCCGGTGACCACCGCCCGGCCGGGGCGGAGGTCGGCCGCGGTCAGGGCCACGGCGTGGCCGGGCCGGTCACCGCCCGATCCCCTTGTAGACGAAGCCGCGCTCGCGCATCTCGGCGGGCTCCCAGATGTTGCGCCCGTCCACCACCACCGGCCGCCGCATGGTCCGGCGGAGGCGGTCGAGGTCGAGGCCGCGGAACTCGTTCCACTCGGTCAGGACGGCGATCGCGTCGGCCTTGCGAGCCGCGCCGTAGGCATCGCGGGCGAACACCACCCCGGGCCCCAGCGCCGGCCGGGCGTTGGCCATCGCCGCCGGGTCGTAGACCTGCACCCTGGCACCCTTGCTGAGCAGCGCCTCCACGATGTCCAGCGAGGGCGCGTCCCGGATGTCGTCGGTGTTGGGCTTGAAGGCCAGGCCGAGGATCCCCACGACCTGGCCCCGGAGGCCGCCGAGCAGCTCCCGCAGGCGCTCCACCACCAGCTGGCGCTGGTCGGCGTTGATGTCCATCACCGACTGCAGCAGCTCGGGGTGGTAGCCCATCTGCTGGGCCATCCGGGCCAGGGCCTTGACGTCCTTGGGGAAGCAGGAGCCGCCGTAGCCGATGCCGGCGTCGAGGAAGTTGCGACCGATGCGCCGGTCCATGCCCATGCCGTCGGCGACCACCTGGACGTCGGCCTCCAGCACCTCGCAGATCCGCGCCATCTCGTTGATGAAGCTGATCTTGGTGGCCAGGAAGGCGTTGGAGGCGTACTTGATCATCTCGGCGGTGTAGAGGCTGGTGATCAGCACCGGGGCCTCCAGCGGCCGGTAGAGCTCGGCCACCGCCTGGGCGGCCTCCGGGTCGTGGGCCCCCAGCACCACCCGGTCGGGGCCCATGAAGTCGGCGATCGCGCTGCCCTCGCGGAGGAACTCGGGGTTGCTGACCACCGCGAAGGTCGCCTCGGAGGTCCGCGCGGCCTGGATGATGCCGGTGACCAGGTCGCCGGTGCCGATCGGCACGGTGCTCTTGTTGACCACCACCACGGGGTGGGTCAGGCGCTCCCCGATGGCCCGGGCGGCGGCCTTGATGTGGCTGACGTCGGCGTCGCCGCGCTTGCCCATCGGGGTGCCGACGGCCAGGAAGACGAACTCCGCGTCGCGGAGGGCGGCGTCGTAGTCGGTGGTGAAGGTCAGCCGGTCGGAGCGCGAGTTGCGCTGCAGCAGCTCGCCCAGGCCGGGCTCGTAGAACGGCACCTTGCCCCGGCGCAGGCCGGCGATGCGGGCGGCGTCGATGTCCAGCGCGATGACCTGGTTGCCGAGGTCGGCGAAGCAGGCGGCGGTGGTGAGGCCGACGTATCCGGAGCCCACCACCGTGATGCGGCTCACGCCGATTCCTCCGCGGAGCCTGTGGGGCGGCCGAACATCGCGCCGAGTATAGCCAGCCCCGAGAGCCCGGACCTGGCGTCATGATTCACATTCGGTTGCACAGGACTTGGCCGGCCGCGCCCGACTACCGTGATCAGGGAGCGAGAGAGATTGAAAGGCAAGCTGCGGGTCCTGGTCGCGCCGGCGCTGGCGGCGGCGCTGCTGGTCCCGCCCACCTCGACGGCGGCCGCCGGCCCGGTCCCGGTCCACCACGCGACGATCGGGCCGCTGGCCACCCTGGCGATGGGGCGGGCGGCCGCTGCCACCCCCCTCCCGGGTCGCCTGGCGCCGACCCGCGCGGCGGCCTCCCCGGGGGCCGCCCGGGAATACGGCATCCTGATGGCGGGGACGGTCACGGCGGCGCAGATCGCCGCCACCGGCGCCCGGCCGGGCATCGTCACCCGGGCCGGGGCCACCGCCAGCGGGACCCTGAGCCAGCTCCTGGCGCTGGGAGCGATCCCCGGGCTGGACCGGATCGACCTCTCGGCCACCCTGCAGCGCGCCCTCGACGTCAGCGTGCCGGACATCAGGGCCAGCGAACCCGGGCACGCCGCCGCCGCCACCCCGGCTCACATCTGGTCCGGCACCTCGGGCGCCTTCGCGGGTGACACCGGCGCCGGCACCGTGGTCGGTGTCGTCGACACCGGCATCGACATCCAGAACCCCGACTTCCAGAAGCCCGACGGCCACACCCGGGTCGTCAACCTCTGGGACCAGTCCGCCTCCGGCAGCCTCAGCAGCCCCGCCAACTTCGGCTACGGCCGAGAGTGCCTGGCCGCCAACATCGACGCCAGCAACGGATTCGGCGGCACCGGTTGTGGCCCCTTCGACTACGACGGTGACTGCAACACCCCGGTTCCCGCCAGCGGCCCTCCGGCCAACCCCCTGACCCTGGCCGAGATCGACTGCCAGGGCCACGGCACCCACGTCGCCGGGATCGCGGCGGGCAACGGCCGGGCCAGCGGCCTGAGCGGCGGCGTCTACGGCATCGGGGGCGCCACCAGCGGCAAGTACATCGGGGTGGCGCCGACCTCGGACCTGGTGATCGTCAAGGGGCAGCCCGACGAGGTCTCTGTCCTGGACGGGGTCAGTTACGTGTTCCAGGTCGCGACCCAGCGCGGCGAGCCGGCCTCGGTCAACCTCAGCATCGGCAGCGGCCAGGGCCCGCACGACGGGAGCTCGACGTTCGAGACCATGCTCGACAGCCTGACCGGGCCGGGCCACGTGGTCAGCATCGCCTCCGGCAACCAGGGCAACGTGGGCCAGGGCGGCCGCCACTACCACGCCGCCGGGACCCTGGCCCAGGGCGGCCAGGCTCGCAACGACCTGGTCGCCGGCGCCCAGCCGGTGGCCTTCGACATCTGGTATCCGGGGGGCGACCGGATCGGCATCGCGGCGGCGGGACCAGGGGTCAACCTGGGCATCACCCAGCCCGACACCAGCGCCAGCTGCGGCGCCGGTCTGACCAACCACGCCGCCAGCGGCGCCAACGACGAGATCGACGTGATCTCCTGCGTCGGGGACCCCGGCAACGGCGACAACGAGATCCTCCTGGTGATCGGCAACACCGCCAACTCCGACGGGCACCTCAGCAACCCCAGCGGCTGGAGCTTCACCCTGTACGGCTCCAGCATCGGCCAGGGGACGTGGGACGCCTGGGCCGTCTCGCAGGCCGACTACTACATCCAGGGCGGGTTCGGCAGCGAGCGCGGCACGGTCTCCGGGCTGGCCACCGGCCACGACGTGCTCACGGCCGGCAGCTACGAGTCCCGCAACTCCTGGAGCAGCCAGGCGGGGACCCAGACCGACGCGGCCGACCCGGGAGGCACGGGGTTGGAGCGGAGCTCGTTCTTCAGCGGCCAGGGCCCCACCCGTGACGGCCGCACCGGGGTCGACTTCCTGACCCCCGGCGAGGTGATCGGCTCCTCCCTCTCCGCCCATGCCAGCAACGAGATCCGGGGCGGATGCTTCAGCGCCAGCGCCTCCGTCCCCTCCTGCACCGACCCCGACGGGGCCCACGTCTTCCTCCAGGGCACCAGCATGGCCACCCCGCACGCGGCCGGGGCGGTGGCCCTGATGCTGGCCCGCCAGCCCACGCTGACGGCCGCCCAGATCCGCCGGATCGTCGCCGGCACGGCCTATACCGGGACCGCCGGCACGGTGCCCAACCCGGTCTACGGCACGGGCGACCTCCGCCTCGGCCCGGGCGTCGCGACGCTGGCGCCCAACCTCGGCCCGATCAGCGGCGGCACGGTCGTGGACATCACCGGCTTCGACTTCCAGACCGGCATGACCGTGACCTTCGACGGCAGCCCGATCACCCCCGCGCTGGTCGGCACCGACCACATCCGGATCACCACCCCGGCCACGGGCAGCCCCCACGCCGCCGCCATCGCCCTCGCCAACCCCGACGGGAGCGCCGGCCAGGAGGCCGGGGTGTTCAGCTACCAGCCCCTGCCGGGGCAGCTCAACCCGATCGTGCCGGTCCGCATCCTGGACACCAGGATCGGCGGCTCGCCCCTGGGCCCGGGCGGCCAGCTCGACGTCCAGGTCGCGGGGGCCAACGGGATCCCCGGCAACGCCACCGGGGCGGTGATCAACGTCACCGCGACCGACACTCGCCAGGCGGGCGGCTTCCTCACCGTCTGGCCCACGGGCCAGCCCCGGCCGGACGCCTCCAACCTCAACTTCGGGCCCGGCCAGTCGGTGCCCAACCTGGTCGAGATCCAGCTCGGCTCCGGCGGGCAGGCCTCGGTCTGGAACTTCAACGGCGCCACCGACGTGATCTTCGACGTCACCGCCTACATCACCGCCCCGATCAGCGGCGGCGGCGGGCTCTTCAACCCGGTCACCCCGTTCCGAGCCAGCGACACCAGGGCCGGGAGCGGCTACGAGCACCAGGGCCAATCCATGGGCCCGGGGGCCGTCGAGCACGTCGACATCGCCGGGGCCCTCTCCGCTCGGGGCTACGGACCGGGCGGCGCCGTGGCCCTCAACGTCACCGCGGTGCCCACCGGGCAGACCCAGCCGGGCGGCTTCCTGACCGTCTACCCCGACGACCAGAGCAGCCCCCCCACCGCCTCCAACCTCAACTTCAAGCCCGGGCCGGCGGTGCCCAACCGGGTCATCGTCAAGCTCGGCACCAGCGGCGGGATCGACATCTACAACTACAACGGCGTCACCGACGTCCTGGTGGACATCGGCGGCTGGTACAGCGACGGCCTCCAGACCACCACCGGCGCCGGGTTGACCACGGTCCAGCCGGCCCGCATCCTCGACACCCGGATCGGGCTCGGCGAGCCCGGCGGCCGTCCGGCCAAGATCGGGTCCGGCGCCTACCTCCTGCTCCAGGTCGCGGGGGTCGGCGGGGTGCCGGCCGGCGCCAGGGCGGTGGCCATGAACCTGACCGTGGCCCAGCCGACGGCCGCCGGCGGCTTCCTCACCGTCTTCCCCTTCGACGTCGGCCGCCCCAACGCCTCCGACCTCAACTTCGGCCCGGGCCAGATCGTGGCCAACCTGGTGATCGTCAAGCTCAGCCCCGGCGGCGCCGTCTGGATCTACAACTACGCCGGCACCACCAACGTCATCGCCGACGTCCAGGGATGGTACGGCTGAGTCCCGATCGCTACCCTGGAACGCGGATGAAGCCCCCCACCCTCCGCCACCGCGGCCTGGCGCGTGTCCTCCTCGCCGCCGCCCTCGGCGCCGCCCCCACCCTGGCCACCCTGCCCGCCACCGCCGCGATCCCCGACCCGGCGGCGATCGAGCGCCCCTCGGCGATGCAGGTCCAGGACCTGGCCCACCGGGCCGACGCCACCCGCCTGGCGCCGGCCGCCGCCGGGCCGCGGGCCGCCACCGCCCGGGCCGGAAGCCGGCCGGCCCCGGCCGTCACCTACTACAACGGCAGCGGGCTGAGCCGCGAGGTGCTGGGCTTCGCCACCTACTACGAGCTGGCTGCCGGCAACCTCAACGACGTCCAGCTCGACAAGATCAGCACCCTGGCCTTCTTCGGGCTGACCCTCGACCAGAACGGCAACTTCTTCACCGACAGCGGCCACGCCGCCGAGCAGAACGCCTGGA
>DASZGP010000006.1:0-7579 GCA_035938695.1 Candidatus Dormiibacterota bacterium
CGGCGGCCCGGGCCTCGGCCTCGGCGGCCCGGGCCCGGTCCAGCCCCGCGCGGGCGCCGGCCAGCGCCGCCGCCGCGCCGGCCCGATCGGCCGTCGCCGCCACCCCGCCGGCGGCCTCCGCCTCGGCCGACCCCAGCTCCGCCTCAGCCTCGGCCAGGGCGGCCAGCAGCCCTTCGCGGCGCTGCGCCAGCCCCTCCAGCTGGGCCTCCAGCCCGCGCCGCTGGCCGGCCGCCGCGCCGGCCCGCGCCTGGGCCTCCCGGTGGGCCGCCTCGGCCGCCGTCTGCGCCTCCACCGCCGCCGCGTGCTCGGCGATGGCCCGCTCGTCGCTCTCGTCGACCGTCAGGCCCTCGGCGTCGGCCGCCTCCAGGCGCGTGGCGGCGAGGTCGGCCGCCAGCCGCGCGGTCTCCGTCTCGGCGTCCGCCAGCGCTTGGCGGGAGGCCTCCAGCGCGGCCACCGCCACCCGCTCGCGCTCCTCCACCAGCTCCACCCGGGCGACCGCCTGGCTGGCGGCCAGCCGCAGCTCGCCGAGGCGCCGCTCCCGCTGCAGCCGGGCGTCGTGGGCCGCCGCCAGGCGCTGCCGCTGGGCCTCGTAGGCCCGCGCCGTGCTCTCCGACTCCTGGGCGGCGCCGGCCACCTGGGCCGTCAGCGCCTGCACCCGGGCCTCCAGCCGCGCCACCCGCTGCCGCGCCGCCAGCCACTCGCCCCGGAGCAGGCTGCCGCGCAGGGCCTGGAGCCGCGCGGTCAGCTCGTTGTGCCGTCCCGCCTGCTCCGCCTGCGACCGCAGCTCGGCCACCCGTGGCGCCAGCTCGCGGACCAGGTCGTCGAGGCGGAGCAGGCTGAGGTCGGCCTCGCGGAGCTTGGCCATGGCCTCCTGGCGCTGGCCGCGCAGCCCGCGCACCCCGGCCGCCTCCTCCAGCATCGCCCGGCGCTCGGTGGCCGAGGTCTGGATGATGAAGTCGACGTCGTCCTGGGCCACCACGGCGTAGCCCTGCTGGGTCAGGCCGGTGCTGGCGAAGAGCAGCTCCAGGTCCTTGAGACGGCAGCGGGCGCCGTTGAGCCAGTAGTCGCTCTCGCCCGAGCGGTAGCCGCGCCGGACCACCTCGACCTCGGTGTAGGGCACCGGCAGGCGGCCGTCGGCGTTGTCGATGACCAGGCGCACCTCGGCCATCCCCGAGGCCGGCCGGCGCGCCCCCCCGGAGTAGATGACCTCCTCCATCTTGGCGCCGCGCAGCTCGCGGGCGCTGCGCTCGCCGAGGACCCAGCGGATGGCGTCGACCAGGTTGCTCTTGCCCGAGCCGTTGGGCCCCACCACGGCCGTCACGCCGGGCTCGAAGAGCAGCTCGGTGCGGCGGGCGAAGGTCTTGAAGCCCTGGATCTCGACGGACTTCAGATGCACGCCGGAACCACCTTCAGAAGCACCCCTTGGCCCACCCCGGGATTAAACCATCGGGGCCGGGCGGGGTCAACATGGTGGGTGCCTAAGTTGGCGTTGGCCCAACATTTTGTGGTTCGGCCCCGGCGAGGGTGGCCAGCGCCGTCTCCGCGGCGGCCTGCTCGGCGGCCCTGCGGGTGCGGGCCTCGCCGGTCCCCACGGGCTCGCCGCCGACCCTGACCTCGACGGTGTAGGTCGGCCGGTGCCCGGGCCCCTCGCGCCCCACCAGGCGGTACTCCGGGGTGCCCAGGCCGCGGGCCTGGCTGTGCTCCTGGAGCCGGCCCTTGTGGTTGGCGGCGCTGAGGTCGGCCGCCGCCTCGGCGCGGAAGAGACGGCGCAGGGCGCCGATGCCGCGGTCCAGGTAGACCGCGCCGAAGACCGCCTCCAGGGAGTTGGCCAGGAGGCTGTCGAGCTCCCTCCCGCCGGTCCGCTCGACGCCCCGGCCGATGCGCAGGTGGGCCCCCAGCCCCAGGCGCCGCGCGGTCGCCGCCAGCGCCCCGGTGCTGACCAGCCCGGCCCGCAGCACCGTCAACTCGCCCTCGTTGGCCTCGGGGTTGAGGTCGTAGAGCATCTCCGCGGCCAGGCCGTGGATCATGGCGTCGCCGAGGAACTCGAGGCGCTCGTTGTCGCCGCCGGTCACGCCCGGGTGCTCGTGGACGAAGGAGCTGTGGGTCAGCGCCTGGCGCAGCAGCTCGCGGTCGCGGAACCGCACCCGGAGCCGGCGCTCCAGCGCGACGAGGTCGTCCCCCTCGGACGCCGGGGTCAGGACGTTATGCCCAACTTCTCCTGGACGTAGTCCCAGGCCTGGCCCACGGTGGTGATCTTCTCCGCGTCCTCGTCCGAGATCTCCATCCCGTACTCCTCCTCGAAGGCCATGATCAGCTCCACGAGATCCAGGGAGTCGGCGTTGAGGTCGTCGACGAAGGACGCCTCAGGGTTGACCTGCTCGGCCTCCACCCCCAGCTGGTCCGCGACGATGGACCGGAACTTCTCGTAGTTGACTCCGCCTTCGCTCATATCACCTCGAAGTAGGTTGGGCGCCCCGTATTGTACGGGATTAGGCTGCGTTTCTCGGACGGGGCGGTCACGCGGTCAGGCCACCGTCGACCACCAGCACCTGGGCGGTCACGTACGACGCCGCCGGGCTGGCCAGGAAGGCCACCGCAGCCGCCACCTCGTGGACCTCGCCGACACGTTCCAGGGCCGCCAGCTCCCTGACCCGCCCGAGGATGCTCTCCGGCAGCGAGCGGGTCATGTCGGTGTCGACGAACCCCGGCGCCACCGCGTTGACGGTGATCCCCCGCGAGCCGATCTCCCGCGCCAGC
Organism: Candidatus Dormiibacterota bacterium; assembly: GCA_035938695.1. Lineage (GTDB taxonomy): Bacteria > Chloroflexota > Dormibacteria > DASZGP01 > DASZGP01 > DASZGP01. Next base: position 2,758 of record DASZGP010000006.1, read on the forward strand.
GCCTTGGTCATGCCGATCATCCCGGCCTTGGCCGCGCTGTAGTTGCTCTGCCCGGCGTTGCCCGCGATGCCGGCCACCGAGGCGACGTTGACGATCCGCCCCCAGCGCTGCCGGAGCATCGGCTTGAGCGCCGCGCGGGCGCACCAGAAGGCGCCGCTGAGGTCGGTGTCGATGACCGCCCGCCAGTCCTCGTCCCTCATCCGCAGGGCCAGGTTGTCGCGGGCCAGGCCGGCGTTGTTGACCAGCACGTGGAGGCCGCCCAGGCGCGCCACCACGGTGGCCACCAGCGCCGCGGCGGCCTCGGGATCGGCGACGTCGCCGGGCAGGGCGATGGCCCTGCCGCCGGCGGCCTCGATCTCGGCGACGACCGCGGCGGCGGCCGTCTCCGAGGTGTTGTAGTTGACCGCCACCGCGGCGCCCAGGCCAGCCAGCTCCAGGGCGATCGCGCGCCCGATGCCCCGCCCGCCGCCGGTGACCAGGGCGACCTTCCCGGAGAGGTCCAGATCCACCTCAGGCCTCCGCGCCCGCCAGCGTCCGGGCAGCGCCGGCGTCGCCGATCGAGACCCAGGTGGAATCCGGCAGGATGCGCTTGCCCATCGCCGTCAGCGCCGCCCCGGGGCCGATCTCCACGAAGCGGTCGCAGCCGAGCGCGGCCAGCGAGCGGACGCAGTCGATCCAGCGCACCGCTGAGGTCAGCTGGCGCCGCAGCGCGTCGCGGACCTCGCCGGGCTCGCTGCGGATGCGGCCGTCGAGGTTGAAGGCCTGGGGCCGGCCCGCGCGCAGCGGGGCGGCGTCGATGGCGCTGCCCAGGTCGGCGGCGGCGGAGGCCATCAGCGGTGAGTGGAAGGCGCCGCCCACGCTCAATGGCATGACCCGCTTGGCGCCGGCAGCCTTGAGGCGCTCGGCGGCCCAGGCCAGCGCGGCGAGATGCCCGGAGATGACCACCTGGCCGGGCGCGTTGAGGTTGGCGGCGACGACCACCCCCGGGGCGGCGCTCGCTTGGGCCTGGTCAGGGTCGCGCGGCATTCCGCCGTGGTCACCGCCCGCAGCGCCCGGGGCGGCGCCGGCTGCGTGGGGACCGATCGCCGCCAGCACCGCAGCCTCGTCGAGCCCCAGCACCGCGCTCATCCCCTGCGGCTCGCCGTCGGCCGCCACCGCCATCGCCCGGCCCCGGCGCCGCACCAGCGCCAGCGCCTCCCGCCAGTCCAGCGCGCCGGAGGCCACCAGCGCGGTGTACTCCCCCAGCGAGTGCCCGGCGACGGCGACCGCCGCGGCGCGCTCGCCCTCCGGCAGCAGGCGCAGCAGGGCCACCGAGTGGAGCAGGATCAGCGGCTGGGCCACGTCGGTGGCCTTGAGGTCCTCGTCGGGAGCATCACAGGCCAGGCCCACGACGTCCATCCCGGCGAGGTCGGCAGCCTCGACCGCCAGCTCGTGCGCCGGCGCGCCCGGGTCGAACAGCCCGCGCCCCATGCCGGCGGCCTGGGCCCCCTGGCCGGGGAAGATCAGCGCCAGGCTCACGCGGCGCCAGACCTGGTCAGGCTACTCCGTCTCCAGGACCTCACGACCATCGTAGTAGCCACAGTTGGGGCAGATGGTGTGAGGGCGCTTGAGCTTCTTGCACTGGGAGCAGGTGGCCAGCGACGGCCGCGCCAGCGCCAGGTGGGCGCGGCGGGCGCGCTTCGCCGCCTTGGGGGTGCGTTCCTTGGGGACTGCCATGCCGTCCGCGATTCTACAGGATGCTCGGGATGCTCGGGCCACCAGGCGCCTTGATCCGGCGTCGCGGTGTGCGGTGCTCGCTCACGGCCGTTACAGGCCGCTCGCTCCGCTCCTCCGTCGCTCCTTGGCTGAAGGCACCTGGTGGCCCTCGTAGGTGAGCGCCTAACCTTCCTCGGCGTCGCCGCCGGCGGGCTTCTTGAGGGTCTCCTGGGCCTTGCGCACCGTCGCCACCGTCCTGACCAGATGGGCCTCCAGCTGCTGCATGACGTCGGCGGCGTACTCGTCGGCGGCCCGCTTCTGCTCGTCAGCCCGCCCCTGGGCCTCGCGCACCAGGGCGGCGCCGTGGGTCTCGGCGCGGCGGGTCAGCTCGTGCTCCTGGAGCATCGACTCGGCCTTCTGGGCCGAGGTCTGGGTGATCCGGGCGGCCTCCTGCTGGGCCTCGCTGAGCAGGCGCTCCTGCTCCGCCAGGACGCTGCGGGCCTGCTTGATCTCCTCCGGCAGGTTGACGTGGATCTGGTCGAGGAGGTCGAGGATCTCGTCCTCGTCGATCATCACGTTGTGGGTGAAGGGCACCCGCTGGGCGCGGTGGACCAGGTACTCGAGATGGTCGACCAGCTCGACGATGCTGCGGTGGTCGCGCTCGGGGGCCGGGGTCTCCTCGCTCACAGCGGCAATGCTAGCCGCCGGCGCGGCGGCGCGCCGCCACCTCGGCCAGACGCTCGGCCACCAGCGGCGGCACGGCGAAGCTGACGTCGCCGCCGAACATCGCCACCTGCTTGATCAGGGAGGAGCTGAGGTAGACGTTGGCGAAGCTGGTCATCAGGAACACCGTGGTGACCTCGGGCGCCAGCTTGCGGTTGAAGAGCGCCTGCTGGAACTCGCTCTCGAAGTCGCTGGTGGCGCGCAGGCCCTTGACGATGGTGGTGGCGCCGACCTGGCGCGCGTATTCCACGGTCAGGCCGTCGAAGGAGTCGACGCTGACCTTGGGGTTGTCGGCCATCGTCGCCCGGATCAGTTCGACGCGCTCGGTGGCGCTGAACATCGGCGACTTGGCGGGGTTGTTGGAGACCGCCACGATGACCCGGTCGAAGATCGCGGTGGCGCGCTCGACGACGTCGACGTGACCCAGGGTGACGGGGTCGAAGCTGCCGGGGTAGACGGCGATGCTCATGCCGGCTCCCCACCCTCGCGCCGGAAGAAGGTCAGCGCCGAGTCGCCGTGGCGCACCCGCCGGACCTCGGTCAGCCCTGGCGGGGAATCAAGCCTCCGGCTCTCGCGCTCCTCGACCACCACCATCGCGCCGGGTCCGAGGTCGCGCGCCAGGGCCGCGACCACCTCCGGCAGCCGCGGCTCGCCGTAAGGCGGGTCGGCCAGGACCAGGTCGTAGCCGGCAAGCTCGGCGGCGTGGTGCGCGATCCAAGTCTCCACCGCCGCGGAGTGTACCCGGGCTCGCCCCTCCGCACCAATGGCCTGGAGGTTCTCCGAGATCACGCGGACGCAGCCGCGGTCGCGCTCGACCAGGTCGCAGCGGGCCGCGCCCCGCGACAGCGCCTCCACCCCGAGGCTGCCGGAGCCGGCGTAGAGGTCGAGCACCGCCTTGCCCGCGATGCCGGGGCCGAGGATGTCGAAGAGCGATTTCTTGAGGATCGCCGCGCTGGGCCGGACGCCGCCGGGGGGCGACTTGAGGCGGCGCCCGCGGGCCTTGCCGCCGATCACCTGCAGCGGCATGCGCCACCTGGCCGGGGCCGCCCGAAGCGGGTCGACACGCCCGCGGCCCGGCCCGACACCTAGCTGATGCTCCCCGCGAGGTGGAAGCTGAGCGCCGCGTCGCGCAGCGCCGGGTGGCGGTCCAGGCCCTCGGCCACCAGCCGGGCCGCCTCCTCCTGGGCCGAGGCGATCAGCCGGGCGTCGGTCAGGCCGGCCACCAGCAGGCCGCTCTCGTGGCCGCTCTGGGCGGTGCCCAGCATGTCGCCCGGGCCGCGCAATTCAAGGTCGATCTCGGCCAGGTCGAAGCCACTGGAGAACCTCACCATGGCATCCAGGCGGCGGTTCTGCTCCGGGCTGTCGGCGTCGGAGAGCAGGAGGCAGAAAGCCGGAGCCGCACCGCGCCCGACGCGGCCGCGGAACTGGTGCAGCTGGGCCAGGCCGAAGCGCTCGGCGCCCTCGATCAGCATCACCGCGGCGTTGGGCACGTCCACCCCGACCTCCACCACCGAGGTGCTGACCAGGACGTCGGTCTGGCCGGCCGAGAACGCGCCCATCACCGCCGCCTTCTCGGCGGCCTTCATACGCCCGTGCAGCAGGGCCAGGCGGAGGTCGGGGAAGACCTCGCTGCGCAGCCGCTCGTACTCCCCCGTCGCGGAGCGCACCTGGATCGCCTCGGAGTCCTCGACCAGGGGGCAGATCACGAAGGCCTGGCGGCCCTGGCGAACCTGCTCGCGGACGAACTGGTAGGCGCGGTCGCGCTGCCCCGGCGGGACCAGGCGGGTCTCCACCGGCTGGCGCCCCGGCGGCAGCTCGTCCAGCACCGAGACGCCGAGGTCGCCGTAGACCGTCAGCCGCAGGGTGCGGGGGATGGGGGTGGCGGTCATCGAGAGGACGTGGGGGTTGACCCCCTTGGCCAGCGCCTGGCGCTGCTCGACCCCGAATCGATGCTGCTCGTCGGCGATCACCAGGGCCAGCGCCGGCGGCGCCACGTCCGGCTCCAGGAGCGCGTGGGTGCCGACCAGCAGGTCCAGCTCGCCGGCCGCCAGCGCCGCGGTCAGGCGGCGGCGCTCCCGGGCCCCGGTGGAGCCGGCCAGCAGGCCCATGCGCACCGCCAGCGGCTCCAGGTAGGGCTCGAGCGTGCGGGCGTGCTGCTGGGCGAGGATCTCGGTGGGCGCCATGAACAGGGCCTGGAAGCCGGCCCGGGCGGCCATCGCGGTGGCCATCGCCGCCACCACCGTCTTGCCGCTGCCGACGTCGCCCTGGAGCAGGCGGGCCATGGGGTGGGGCGCGGCCATGTCCTCGAAGATGAAGTGCGCCGCCTTGCGCTGGGCGTTGGTCAGGGCGAAGGGCAGGGCGGCGACGATGGCCCGCGCGGTCGCCACGTCGTAGGGCACCTGGG
>DASZGP010000007.1:0-1615 GCA_035938695.1 Candidatus Dormiibacterota bacterium
CCTCGCCGGCCTGTGGCCAGGTCCCCGCGGGGACGGCCCGGTGCCTCGGCCTCTTCCTGCACACCCCGGCACGGCGTGCGGCCGCCCCTGGTGGTGGCCCCACCGGGCTGGCCCCGGCGGACCTGCGCTCCGCCTACAACCTGCCCGCGTCGGGCGCCGGTGGCCGCGCCGTGGCCGTCGTCGACGCCTTCGACGATCCCAACGCCGAGGCGGATCTGGCCGTCTACCGCGCCACCTTCGGGCTGCCGGCCTGCACCAGCATCAACGGCTGCTTCCGCAAGGTCGACCAGCGCGGCAGCTTCGTCCACTTCCCCGCCCCCGACGCGGGCTGGGCACAGGAGATCACCCTCGACCTCGAGATGGTCTCGGCGACCTGCCCCGACTGCCACATCCTGCTGGTCGAGGCCGACAGCGCCGACATGCCCGCGCTGGGCGCCGCCGAGAACCTCGCCGCCGTCTCCCCGGGGGTGGTCGCGATCAGCAACAGCTTCGGCTCTCCGGAGTCCTCCGACGAGATCGGCTGGGACACGAAGTACTTCACCCATCCGGGCATCGCCCTGGTGGCCGCCTCCGGCGACGCTGGCGGGGCGAGCCTCCTCGGGGGCGGCGGCCCCATCTACCCGGCGGCCTCCCCGCTGGTGACCGCCGTGGGCGGCACCAGCCTGACCCGCTCGAGCACCCCGCGTGGCTGGACCGAGTCGGCGTGGAGCAGCAGCGGGTACGGCTGCAGCGCCTTCGAGCCCAAGCCGGCCTGGCAGGGTGCGACCGGCTGCTCGGGGCGGAGCATCGCCGACGTCTCCGCGGTCGGCGATCCCCAGACCGGGGTGGCCGTCTACAACAGCTACCAGTCCAAGGGCTGGGTGGTCGCGGGCGGCACCAGCGCCGCCGCGCCGATCATCGCTTCGATCTATGCGCTCGCGGCCAACACCGCGGGCCTGGTGGGCGCCAGCAACGCCTACGCGAACGTCAAGGCGCTCAACGACGTCGCCCACGGCAGCGGCAGCGGCCTGCTCGGCGGCATCCTCGGCTCCTCCGGCGGCGCCGCCGCCGGCTACGACGGCCCGACCGGGCTGGGCAGCCCCGCGGGGACCCGCGCCTTCTAGCTCGATCGACGGATGAATGGCCGGGCGGGGGATCATCGGATCCCCCGCCCGCAGCCGTTCTCAGAGCGGGTGCTCCGCCAGGAAGCCGAGCATCCGCCCGAACGCCTCCATGGGACGCTCCATGCCGTAGGCGTGACCGGCCCCCTCCAGCTCCTGGTACTCGGCGCCGGGGATGCCCGCGGCGATGCGGCGGCCCTCCTCGACGGGGATGAGCCGGTCGGCGCTGCCGTGCTGGACCAGGGTGGGTGCGCGGATCTCGCCGAGGCGGTCGCCGACGTCGAATGCCCTGCCGGTGCCGAGGTCGGCGATGGCCCGCATCGTCGCCACCGCCTCCTCGGGGCGGGACCCCGATGCGGTGAGGAGCCGGCCGAGCTCGCGCACCGCCGGGTTGTCGGCGAGGAAGGGCTCGCTGAAGATCAGCGGCAGCAGGCGGTCGAGGGCGGCCTCGGGGTCGGAGCTCATCAGCATGGTGGCCTGGACGAGCTCGACGACCTGTCCGCCCTCGCCGGCCA
>DASZGP010000008.1:0-7817 GCA_035938695.1 Candidatus Dormiibacterota bacterium
GCCTGAGAGCGTGCCAACCGTCGCCGAGGTGATGCGCGCCCGCATCCCCGCCGTGACCCTGCGCACGCCCGTCATGGAGGTGGCCCGCCGGATGCTCGACGAGGGCGCCCGCAGCGTGGTGGTGGCCAGCGGCGGCTCCGACCTGGTGGCCGGCGTGATCGGCGATCTCGACCTGCTGCGGGCCCTGGTCGAGGGCCGCACCGAGGGCATGGCGTCCGACGTGATGGGCACCGAGGCGCCGGCGACCATCGGCGCCCGGGAGAGCCTGGGCGCCGCGGTGGCGCGGCTGCGCGAGGGCGACAGGGCGCTGGTGGTGATCGACGGCGACCCGCCCCGCCCGGTCGGCCTGCTCACCGCCGGCGACGTGGCCGCCTGGCTGGCCCGAGGATGACCGCCCGCCCGGCGGCACGGACGGCTCCGGCATGACCTCCACGCCGGAAGCCGGCGCCACCCGGCCGGTCCGGGAGGTCATGCGCCACGGCGTGGTGCTCTGTGACGCCGACGCCACCGTCCGGGCGGTCGCGCGGGCGATGCGGGACCACGGGGTGCGCTCGGTGCTGGCGGTCGATCTCAGCGGCGAGGCGGTCGGGCTGATCGACGAGCGCGACCTGCTCAAGGGCTGGGACCGCCCCGACGAGGCGCGCGCGGTGGAGGTGATGGACGCCGCGCCGTTGACCGTCGACCCCGCCGAGCCCGCCGGCGAGGTGGCGGCGATGATGCTGCGGGCCGGGGCGACCCGGGTCCTGGTGGCGCCGCCGGCGCCCAGCCAGGAGTCGGGCCGCTGGTCGGAGTGGAAGGAGCGCGGGCTGCCCGCCGGGCTGCTGACGGTCGCCGACCTGCTGGCCCGCATCGACGAGCTGGGCGCCTCGCGCCGGCCCGCGGCGCGACCCGCCCCGACCGCCCGCCGCGCCACCCCGGCGCTGGTCTACGGCAGCCTGGCGGCGGCGATCCTGCTGATCGGGCTGCTGGTGTTCTTCGCGGTCAACTCCCACCCGGCGGTCCCCCACGCCGGCTGCGCGATACCGACCCAGGGCGGCTGCTAGCAAGCAACGCGGCCCGGCTGGCGCCGCGCCTCGGCGCCGACCCGGGCGGCGGCTATGGTCGGGTCGCCAGCGCCTCCGCCGTCACCTGGGCCAGGCTGGCCCCACGGCGCCGCCCGAGCTTCTCCCGGAGGTGGGCCAGGTCCATGGTGCTGAGCACGTCCATGACGCAGTCCCGGACGTCGATCCAGACGTCCTGGATCACCGCGATGCTGGTGCCGGACTCGGCCGGGACGGTGTCGCGGAGGCAGCCGCCAGGGGTCACCGGCCCGTCGATGGCCTCGATCACGTCGGCCAGGTTGATGTCCTCGGAGACCCGCGCCAGGCGGTAGCCTCCGTGGGCCCCGCGGACGCTCTCGACCAGGCCGGCCCGGCGCAGGTCGGACATGATCTGCTCCAGGAAGCCCTCGGGGATCTCGGCCCGCTCGGCGATCACCCTGACCTGGACCGGCTGGCCGTCACCGCCGTTGATGCTGAGGTCGAGCATGGCCTTGATGCCGTACTCGCACTTGGCCGAGAAGATCACGGCGCAAATCCTACGCCGTCAGAACACCTGGGCCAGGGAGGGCCCGGCGGCCTCGCGGAGCAGCGCGGCCCGGTCGCCGTCCCGGCCCTCGGCCCAAAGCCGCACCCCCAGCTCGGCGGTCAGGGTGCGGACGCACTCCCCGGCCTCGCTGCCTGGCGCGGCGTCCAGCAGGGCCAGGGCGGGGCCGAGCAGGAACAGCGCCGGCGGGCGGTCGCCGAGCGCCAGGCTGAGCGCGGTGCGGAGGCCCTGGAGGCCGATCTCGCCGTCGTGGCGGACGACCACCGCGACACCGTCAGGGACGGCCGGTCGCCGGCTTCCGCCCCCGATCTCGGCGCTCACGCGAAGGACACGATCCGGTCGGCGTCCTCGGCCAGCCGGGCCCAGTCGTAGAGGCTGCCGAAGAACACCCCCGGCTGCCCGGTCTTGTGGATCCCGCGGAGGGCCGCGTCGGCCTCGCAGAGCGAGACCTGGGCCCCGGCCGCCGCCATCTCGGCGCCGAAGTCGACGGCGCGGACGCCGTCGCCGAGCAGGAAGAGCCGCACCGCGTGGCCCCGGGCCACCCCGGCCCGGACCAGGCCGGCGACGGTCGCGCGGTCGGCGGCGTCGCGGTCCGCCGCCAGCATCAGGGCCAGGTTCACGCCGCCGCGGCGCGCCGGTCCGCCCCGCGTCTCACGGCGATGGCGTGGCCGCGGGGCTGGGGCTCGGCCGGGGCCGCCCGGTGGGCAGGATCGAACTGGGGGTGGGCGAGGGCACCGGTGACGGCGGTCCCGGCGCGGACGAGGGTGTGGCGATCACGTCCGTGGGGCTCGGCGAGGGCGCCCCGGTGGGGCTGGGCGACGGCCCGGAGCAGTCCGGGTGGGGATCCTGGGTCCAGAGCAGCTCGCCGCCGCTGGGCGCGCCCTCGTCGCGGACGCCGGGGTCGCAGTGGGTGTCGGTGACGTCCGCGGGCCGCTGGAAGTCGTCCTTCCAGCGCTTGTCGGTGAGCGCGGCGCGGACGAACGGCGCCACGATCTGCTGCCCCACGTAGATACCGTAGAAGCCGTGGGTGGCGTGGCTGGCGCCCGGGTCGTTGCTGGTCTTGCCGGCCCAGCCCGCCACCACCACGTCGGGGTTGTAGGCCATCAGCCAGCCGTCGCCGGTCTTGGTGCCGACGTTGGTGGTGCCCGACTTGGCGGCCATGGGGCGGTCGAAGCCCAGGTGCCACCTGGCGTTGTAGCCCTTGAGGATGTCGCTGATGATGTAGGCCGGCCCCGAGGGCAGCACGTTCTGGTCGTCGCCGGTGCTCTGGGTGATGTCCTGCTGGTCGGCGTTGAGGACCTTGAGGATCACCACCGGCGGGTGCTTGTGGCCCAGGGTGGCGAGCACCCCGTAGCCCTCGGAGTGGTCCATCATCGTGACCTCCGAGCCACCGATGGCGGTGTCCAGCTGGGGCCGGAGCGGAGACGTTATCCCCAGCCGGCGGGCCATCTCGACGACGTTCTGGGGCCCCGCCTGCTGCATCGCCTGTTCCGCCGGGACGTTGCGCGACTCGACCAGCGCGGTCCGCATCGTCATCCGGCCCTGGTAGCTCTGGTCGAAGTCGTGGACCGGGCTGCTGGGGCTGAGCGCCGCCGCCTCGGCCGCGGTGTCGTCGAAGGCGGTCAGGGTGTCGAAGGTCCGGTTGGCGATCCCGGTGACGTAGTCGTAGGGCTTGAAGCTCGAACCGGGCTGGCGGAGGCTGTCCTTGGTGATGTTGACCTGGCCGGCGATGGCGTCATTGTTGAAGTCGGCCGAGCCGACCATGGCCAGGATCTGGCCCCGCTCGTCGGCCCGCTCGTCGGTGACCAGCAGGGCCGCGTTGTCGACCCCGTCGCCGGCCCGGTTGATCCCGAAGCCCTGCTTGACCAGGTTGGCGAGGCCGGTCGTGACCGCGGTGTTGGCCTTGTTCTGCATGTCCAGGTCGAGCGTGGTGCGGACCGTCAGCCCGCTGCCCAGGTTGACCTGGTCGTTGCCGTAGGTCTGTTCCAGCACCTGCTTGACGTACTGCACGAAGTGCGGCGCCGGCCCGGTGGCGGCCTCGGCCTTGTACTTCAGCTGGCCCTTGATGTCCTCGGCGTAGGCGGCGTCGGCCTGGGCCTTGGTCACGCTCACCCCGTTGACCGGCGAGTCCCGGACCAGCTGGTCGAGGACGTAGCGCTGCTTCTGCTTGACCGCGTCGAAGTTGACCTGAGGATCGTAATAGGCGGGCGCCTGGGGCAGGCCGGCGAGCATCGAGGCCTGGGCCAGGTCGAGGTCCTTGGCGTCCTTGCCGAAGTACACCTGCGACGCCGCCTGGATGCCGTAGGCGTGGTGCCCGTAGTAGATCGCGTTGAGGTAGAGCTCGAGGATCTTGGACTTGCTGAACTGAGCCTCGATCTCGGTTGCCAGCACCGCCTCCTTGAGCTTGCGGGTGATGCTGCGGCTGGCGGTGCCGCCGCCCAGCAGCTCGACCTTGGCCAGCTGCTGGGTGATGGTGCTGGCGCCCTGGGTGTTGCTGCGGTGGATCACGTCGACGGTCATGGCCTTGGCCAGGCGGCCGAAGTCGATGCCGTGGTGCTCGTAGAAGTGGCGGTCCTCGGCGGCCACGGTGCTGGCCTGGAGCAGCGGCGCGATCTGGTTGATGGCCACCGTCTGGCGCACCTCGCCGCCCGCCGCGAGGTCCTCGATGACCTTGCCGTTGCGGTCGAGGAACTTGATCTCACCGGCGTGGACCGCGACCTGGCTGGGATCGGGCAGGGTCAGGGCGAGGGCGACGAAGCCCAGGACGCCGAGCAGGATCAGCCCGCCGACGGCGGCGGCGCCGGTCTGCCAGGCGTTGAGGCCGAGCGGGCCGCGCCAGCCGCGGAGGCCCCTGCCGCGGGCGCCCGGGGCGCCGTCGCGGGGAGCCCGGGGGCGGGCCGGGAGGCCAGCGCGGCGGCGGATCTGGCGGCCCATCAGGGCAGGCGCGTGGAGTTGATCAAGGCATTCGCTCCGATCCCACATCCAGCTCCCCGGGTAAGAGATGAGGCCCCTCACCGAAGTGAAGGGCCTCAGAAGAGGGGGGACACCGATATCGTAGCACGCCTGCACGCCCTAAGTAAATACAGGAAAAATGGGTCATGGAAGGTGTCAGCAATGATGTCATGTCGGTTGGCCCAATTGGGCCACGGGAGGGGCTTGACCCGGTGGCGCCGGGGCGGGGCCGGCTCGGCGAGGCCTCAGACCTCGATCTGGGAGACGTCGACATCGGCCAGCTCGGCCGGTGGCTTGATCCCCTGGCGGTGCAGCAGGACCAGGAGCTGGAGGATGTGGCGAACTCCGGCCAGGTTCACGCCGTGGCCTCGGGTCAGCCGCTGGATCAGGCGCAGCTTGATGATGTCGCGCTGCGAGAAGCGCCGCCGGTTGGTCGCCGTGCGCCCGGGCACCACCAGCCCCAGGTTCTCGTACATCATCAGCGTCCGGGGATGGGTGTCGAGGATCTCCGACGCCACGCTGATGGTGTAGATGGGCTTGTCGAGCCCGATGGTCCCCTCGGGAGCCGATACAGTGGCGGCCATTTTCGTCCACAAGTCTACCCCCTTGTCGCCCCTTTCCGGGGAGTTTATGGCCCCGGGGAGGCGGGAGCGAAGTCTGATAGCCCGAGTTACACTATTCCGGCCCGACCAGCCCACCCATGGAGGAGACGTACCTGTGGCGACGGAAGCGGACGAGGAGGTAAGGGTCCTTTTCATCGAGGACGACGCGGCGGTGGCGGAGATGTACCGCCTGAAGCTGGAGCTGGACGGCTACACCGTGACCATCGCCCCGGACGGCGAGCAGGGCCTGAAGCAGGCCAAGGAGGCTCCACCGGACATCCTCTTCCTCGACATCCGGCTGCCCAAGATGGATGGCTTCGCGGTGCTGGAGGCGATCCGCGCCGACCAGGCTCTGCGCCACATCCCGGTGATCATCCTCTCCAACTACGGCGAGGCCGAGCTGGTCGACCGCGGCCTGCGCCTGGGCGCCCTGGACTACCTGATCAAGGCCGAGACCACCCCGTCGACCCTCTCCCGGGGCGTCGGGAAGTGGATCAGGGAGTGAATCAGCAGCCCTTCGACCTCGACAAGGCCGTCTACACCATCTCGGTGGCCTCCGAGATCCTGGAGACCCACCCCCGCACGCTGATGATGTACGAAGAGCTGGGCCTGGTCACCCCCCACCGGACCAGCACCAACCGCCGCCGCTACAGCCAGCGCGACATCCGCCGCCTCCAGGTCATCCAGCACCTGACCCGCGAGCGCGGGGTCAACCTCGCCGGCGTGCGCCACATCCTGAGCCTGATGGAGGTGCTCCACGCCAACGACCTGGGGCCCCACCCGGAGATGAAGCAGGCCTTCCAGATGTACCGCGAGATCCTCTGAGCCAAGCTGCGCGCGAGCTCCTCGCCCGCCTCCCGCCGCGCCGCTGGCTGCTGGTGTTCGACTTCGACGGCACCCTGTCGGAGATCGTCGCCCGGCCCGAGGACGCCCGGCTGGATCCTCGCCTGCTGGCGCCGCTGGAGCGGCTGCGGCGAACCCGGGGCCAGATCGCGGTGGTCTCCGGACGCGACCGGGCGACGTTGACCGGCCTGCTGCCGGACGGCTGGGCGGCGCTGGGCAGCTACGGCCTGGAGCTGCCGCCGGAACTCGCGGCGTCGGGGCACCCGGAGGGGTTCGCGGCCGGCGCGGCGCGCGCGGCCCTGGCGGCGGCGGAGGGGGAGCTGCGGGCCCTGCTCGCTGGTGCGCCGCCGGATGCCGGCGTCACCCCAAATGCCGGCGCCACGGCGGGCGCCGGCATAGCCACGCCGCTCCACGCCCCGCCGGACGCCACCGCCCCCGCATCCCCAATCGCGGCGGCCCGCCTGGAGGTGAAGGCCTGGGGCGTCGCGCTCCATTTCCGCGGCTCCGGCGCGATGCCCGGCCCGGCGGCACTGGCCCGCGTCGAGGACCTGGCCCGCCGGCGCGGCCTGGCGCTCCACCCGGGGCGGCTGGTCTGGGAGCTGCGCCCGGCGGCCGCGGTCGACAAGGGCTGGGCGGTGCGGTTCCTGGCCCAGCGCCTCTCCCCCGCGGCGCTGCTCTGCTTCGGCGACGACCTCGGCGACCTGCCGGCCTTCGCGGCCACTCGCGCCCTGGCCACGCACGCCGCGGGAGTCCCGCCGCCGGGCTCCCCCGCCGGGGCCGCCCTGCCGGCGGCGGCGATCGGCGTCGCCTCGGCCGAGGTGCCGGCGGAGCGGCTGCGGGCAGCCTGCGACATCGTCCTGCCCGACCGCCAGGCGCTGGTCAAGTTCTGCGAGGCGCTCGCTGGCGAAGGCTGACGCGCGCCGGCCACGGCCTGGCGCCGGCCCGGCCTCAGCCGCCAGCCTCGCTCCTGGCCCCCACCGGCGGCCGGCGGCGGCCGAGGATGCGGGAGAAGGCCGCCTGGGCCCGGGGGGTGAGGGCGTTGTGGTTGTGGCTGCGGGCGGTCAGGTCGCGGATGTCCTGGAGCTGGGAGGCGATCCAGCGGGCGATGTCGTTCTGGCGCACCGACTCGCGGATCTTGACCATCCGGGCGTGGCGCTGGCGGGCCTCCATGGTCAGGGCGCGGTAGAGCGCGTCGGCGGTGGCGTCGACGTCGAAGGGGTTGATGGTGAAGGCCCACTCGCCCAGCTCGTCGTGGCAGCCGGCGTTCTCCGAAAGCACCAGGACGCCGTCGCGCTCGTTGACCATCATGCCTTCCTTGGCGACCAGGTTCATGCCGTCGTAGATCGGGTTGACCAGCAGGACGTCGAACTCCTTGTAGCCGGCGATGGCCCGCGAGAGGTCCTCCTTCAATTCCAGGCGGACCGGCTTCCAGCGCCCCACGCCGTAGCGCTGGTTCAGCTCGCGGGCGGCGAACTGCACCTCGCGGAGGTACTTGCGGTAGAAGGAGATGTCCTGGCGCGAGGGCTGCAGGTAGGCCCAGAACTGCACCTCCCCGACCAGCTCGGGGTGGTCGGCGAGCATGTGGTCGTAGGCCGCGAAGCCCCGCAGCAGGTTCTTCGAGGGGTCGCTGCGGTCGACCCGGAGGATCAGCCGCGGGGGCCGCCAGCGGCGCACGTTGCGCTGCTCCTCGAGCACCTCGGGGCTGTCCGCCATGCCCATGAAGTGCTCCACGTTGATGCTCACCGGGTAGGCCCGGACCCAGACCGTGCGGCCGTTGTAGAACACCGTCTGCTCGCGGTAGTCGACCGGCAGGCCGAGGTTCTCCTCGCAGGTGAG
>DASZGP010000009.1:0-5554 GCA_035938695.1 Candidatus Dormiibacterota bacterium
TCCGCGCTGAAGGCGGCCTTGTAGTCGCTCACGAACTTGGCCGCGGAGGCGAGCTTGGTCGGATCGGGGGCGGCGATGGTGCCGTAGGAGCCGTCGCCGGCGCTGCCGGCCTCGGTGAAGAACTCGTCGTCGACGATGCCGTCACCGCCCTCGAACTTGGCGGTGATGTTCAGGTCGGCCATCTGCTTGCGGATGATCCCGCCGCCGTTGCTCGAGGTGCCGCCGAAGAAGACGAGCGTGCTCCCGTCGTTCTTCGCCTCGGTGAGCTGTGCCCGGAAGTCCTTGGTGGTACCCGGCAGGCTGACCCGCTTGGTCACCGTCCCCCCGGCCGCGGTGTAGAACTTGGTGAACTGGTCGGCGAGCCCCTTTCCGTAGGTCTCCTGGTCGTCGATCACGAAGGCCATCTTCGCCTGCAGCTTGTCGATGGCCACCGAGGCCAGGCCCTTGCCCTGGCCGATGTCGGTGGTGCACACGCGGAAGTATGTGATCACGCCGGTGGGCCGCAGCGAGGCGGTGTTGATGTCGGGGTTGCTGCCCACGATGGTCAGGCCGGGATTGGTGTTCGCGGGGCTGATCATCACCAGGTTCGCCTGGTTGGCGATGGGCATCTCGTTCAGGGCGACGCTGGAGTTGAAGGGGCCGACCACCCCCACCACCGCCGGGTCGCCCGCCAGCCCGGTGATGTTCGAGGCACCCTGCTGGGGGTCGTGCTTGCCGAGCGCGACCGAGGAGTCGTCCTTGGGCACGTACTTCACGGTGCACCCGCCGAGCAGGTGCGACGAGTTGGCCTGATCGATCGCCAGCTGGACGCCGTTCTGGGTGGGCTTGCCGTCGGAGGCGTCGCTGCCGCTGGTGGGCAGGTCACTGGCGACGGTCACCGCCCCGGTGCACGACGAGAGGGCACCGCCACCGGCGCTGGCGCTGGGGGCGGTGGTGTTGGTGCTCGTGCCGCAGGCGGCGAGCAGCGAGATGGAGATCATGCCGAGCACCGGCATCACCTGGGCCACGTTGCGTTCCATCGGATCTCCTCTGCTTCTTGCGTGTCGCCCCCTGACATACTCGTAAGGTGGGCGGACTGTCAATCAACTGTCGAATGATCTTTTCCTGGCACCGATGTGGTAATGCCCGAGTGCGGCTCAGCCGGCCGCCGGGGAGAGGGTCTTGCGCTCGACCCAATGCCCCTTCTCCACCGCATAGACGGCGAAGGCGGTATTGAGGGTGTCGCCGTTGGCGTCGAACCGGGTCTCGCCGATGGTGCCCTTGTAGTCCGTGGCCTGGACCTTGGCGGCGACCTGGGAGCGGAATGTCTGGAGATCGGCGGGGGGCTTGGCGCCGCCGGCCACGAGCACATCGTGAATGGCGTTCAGCAGGATGTTCATGCAGTCGTACGCATACGTGGAGTACGCGCCGGGGTTCTCGCCGTAGCGCTGCTGGTACTGCCGGACGAACTGCTGGGCGCTCGGCAGCCCGGCGGTGTTCGGCGCGGTCGCGGCCTGGGCGCCCTCGGCAGCGGTGCCGGCGTCGCTGATGAACTTCGGCCCGATCACGCCGTCGTCGCTGAGGAACTGGGCGTGGAAGCCCGCGTCCGCCATCTGCTTCCTCAGCAGCCCGGCGCCGTTGGTCAGCAGCCCGCCGAAGAAGACCCCGTCGGCCGCCAGGCCCTGGGCCTCGACGACCATCGGCCCGAAGTCGGTGGTCGGACTGGAGAGCTTGACCCGCTTGACGATGGCGCCTCCCGCCTTGGTGAAGGCGGCATCGAAATAGTCGGACATGTCCGACCCGTAGGCCTCCTGGTCGCTGATGTCGTAGATCTTCCGCAGGTTCAGGTCCTTGCCGGCCACCTGGGCCATGACCTGAGCCTGGGCGATGTCGTTGGCGATCACCCGGAAGAAGGTCGTCCTGCCGCTCGGCCTGAGCGATGCGGTGTCGACGGCCGGATCGGTGGCGGGGACGGTGAGACCGGGATCGGTGGTGGACGGGCTGATCTGCACCACGCCGACCTTGTTGGTGACCTTCAGCTCCTCGGTGGCCACGGTGGTGTTGAAGGGACCGACGATGCCCACCAGGGTGTGGTCGGCCACCAGCGTGGTGACGTTCTGGGCGCCCTGGATGGGATCGTGCCGTCCCAGAGCCGGGCTGGCGTCGTCCATGGCGGTGTACTTGAGGGTGCAGCCTCCGAGGAGGTGGCCGGCGGTGGCCTGGTCGACGGCGAGACGCACCGCCTTCTCCACGGGGCCACCCATGGCCGCGTCCTCGCCGCTGGTGGGGAGGTCGCTGGCGACCCCGACGGTGCCCTTGCACGAGGCCAGCGGTCCGGGTGCGGCCACGTTGCCGGAGCCGCCGCAGGAGGAGACCAGGGTCAGCGCGACGGCTGCGAGGACGCTCGCGAGGCGAGCGTTGTTGCGTTCCATCAGCTCTCCTGTGACCCGCCGGCGGGCTGGACGTCGACAGACGGGGGATTCTCGCAGGCCTGCCGGGCTCACGGGTGCCCACCCCGTCGAGCGGCCGCGCACCGGACCGTCGTCCGCTTTTCACCCCGCCGCCGCCTCCGGTGCGGTGTGCGCGGGGTACCCTCAGCGCGGGACCGGGCGATCGCCTCGTCACGGACACGCCCCTCGGCCCTCTCGGAGACCGCCTGTGACCCAGATCCTGCAGCCCGGGCCGGATGCGGCGGCGCAGTGGCGCGAGCGCGACGCCGCCCACGTCGCCTCCTGCTACAGCCGCTACAGCGACCTCGTCGTCGAGCGCGCCCGGGGCGCCCACCTCCACACCGTCGACGGTCGCGACGTTCTCGACTTCGGCTGCGGCATCGGTGTCACCAACCTCGGTCACGGCCACCCCGCGGTGCTGGCGGCGGTCCACGCCCAGGTCGACCGCCTCCTCCACACCTCGGTGACCACCCACAGCCTGCCCATGATCGAGACCGCCGAGGCGATCGCCGAGGTGGCGCCGGGTGACCTGGAGTCGGTCTTCCTCTGCAACAGCGGCGCCGAGGCGATCGAGGCGGCGATCAAGCTGGCCCGCAAGGCCACCCACCGGAGCGACCTGATCGCCTTCCTGGGCGGCTTCCACGGGCGGACCTACGGGGCGCTCAGCCTCACCGCCTCCAAGGCCAAGTACCACGCCCACATGGGTCCCATGCTCCCCGGCGTCCACCACGTCCCCTACCCGCGGGCCGGGGACGGCGAGGCGGCGGTCGCGGCCGTCGAGCGGCTGCTCGCCAGCACCGTCGACCCCGGCGACGTCGCCGCCGTGGTGGTCGAGCCGGTGCTGGGCGAGGGCGGCTACGTGGTGCCCCCAGAGGGCTTCCTCCCCGGCCTGCGGAGGCTCTGCGACCGCCACGGCATCCTGCTCGTCGCCGACGAGGTGCAGACCGGGTTCGCCCGAACCGGCCGGTTCTTCGCCGTGGAGCACACCGCCACCCAGCCCGACATCATGTGCCTGGCCAAGGGGCTGGGCAACGGCATGCCGGTGGCCGCCATGGTCGCCACCCGCGAGGTGATGAGCGCCTGGCACCCGGGCGACCACGGCACCACCTACGGCGGCAACCCGGTGGCCTGCGCCGCCGCCCTGGCGGTGATCCGGACCATCCGGAGTGAGCGCCTGGTGGAGCGGTCGGCCCGCCTCGGCGACGCCGTCCTGGAGCGCGCCCGCGCCTGGCCGGCCCTCTGCCCCCGCCTCTCCGACGTGCGCGGCCTGGGGCTGATGATCGGCCTCGAGTTCACCACCGCGGAGGGCGCCCCCGACCCGGAGAGCGTGGCCCGGGTCCGCGCCGCGGCGCTCGATGGCGGCCTGCTGCTGCTCAGCTGCGGCGGCGACGACAACGTCATCCGGGTGATCCCCCCGCTCACCATCCCCGAGGCGGAGCTGGACCAGGGGCTGGACATCCTCGAGGGGAGCCTCAGGAGCTGCGCATGACCACCGCCGAGCGGCACGGCAACCGCATCGGCGGCCGCTCGGTCGAGGCGGCGGGTGACGCCGTGTTCGAGTCCCTCAACCCCGCCCGCCGCGACGAGGTCGTCGGCGTCTTCCCGCGCAGCGGCGCCGCCGAGGTCGACGCCGCGGTGACGGCGGCGCGGGCGGCGCAGGCCGGCTGGAGGGCGACCCCCTGGCCGGCGCGGGGCGAGATCATCCTGCGCGCCGGCCTGCTCCTCGAGGAGCGCAAGGAGGAGATGGCGCGGCTGATGACCCGGGAGATGGGCAAGGTGCTGGTCGAGGCCCGGGGCGACGTCCAGGAGGGCGTCGACATGGCCAAGTTCATCGCCGGTGAGGCGCGGCGCCCCTTCGGCGAGACCGTCCCCAGCGAGCTGCGCGAGAAGTGGGCGATGACCATGCGCCAGCCGCTCGGGGTGGTGGCCATCATCACCCCATGGAACTTCCCCGTCGCCATCCCCACCTGGAAGATCTTTCCCGCGGTGCTCGCCGGCAACACCGTGGTCTTCAAGCCCGCGGAGGACACCCCGCTCTGCGCCCTGCGCCTGGTGGAGATCCTCGAGGAGGCGGGACTTCCTGCCGGAGTCGTCAACATCGTCTTCGGTCTCGGCCCCGAGGCGGGTGAGGCGCTGGTGCGCCACCCCGCGGTCGCCGCGGTCTCCTTCACCGGCAGCGTGCCCACCGGGCGCCACGTCGCCGAGCTCTGCGGGGGGATGCTGAAGCGCTGCTCTCTGGAGCTGGGTGGCAAGAACGCCATCGTGGTCATGGACGACGCCGACGTCGAGCTGGCCGTCGAGGGCGCCCTCTGGGGGGCCTTCGGCACCAGCGGCCAGCGCTGCACCGCATCGTCGCGGCTGATCGTCCACCACCGGCGCCTGGCCGACTTCACCGACGCGCTGGTGTCCCGCGCCTCGGCGCTGCGCCTGGGGGACGGCCTGGTCGAGGGCGTCGACGTGGGACCGGTGATCAACCCGCGCCAGCTCGAGCGCATCCACGGGTACACCGAGGTGGGCCTGCGCGAGGGCGCGCGCCTGCTGCTCGGCGGCGAGGTCGCCCGTGAGGGTGAGCTCGCCCTGGGCTGCTTCTACCGTCCCACCGTCTTCGCAGAGGTCGCCGCGGGGATGCGCATCGCCCAGGAGGAGATCTTCGGCCCCACCACCGCGGTGATCCCGGTCGGCTCGCTCGACGAGGCCCTGGAGGTCGCCAACGGCACCCCCTACGGGCTCAGCCTCTCGCTCTACACCGCCGACCTTCGCACCGGCTTCCGGGCCATCAACGAGCTCGAGGCGGGCATCGTCTACGTCAACGCCCCCACCATCGGCGCCGAGATCCAGCTTCCCTTCGGGGGCATCAAGAACACCGGCAACGGCCATCGCGAGGCGGGCACCGTCGCCCTCGACCAGTTCAGCGAGTGGAAGAGCATCTACGTGGACTACAGCGGGAAGCTGCAGCGGGCGCAGATCGACGTGTAGTCAGGCGACAATGCCGCGCCATGGACGAGGGCTTCCTGGAGCTGGACCGGCGCCGCATCCGCTACCTCACCGGTGGGACCGGTCCTCCGCTGGTCCTGATGCACGGGTTCCTCGGCTCGGCGGAGAACTTCGAGACCTGGTTCGAGGAG
>DASZGP010000010.1:0-7695 GCA_035938695.1 Candidatus Dormiibacterota bacterium
CGTGTAGTAGTCGACGTCGACCGGTCGGACGTAGGCCTTCTTCTCGTCCCAGTCGAGGCGGTCGACGTGGTACTGCGCGCCCTCGTGGAGGTAGATCGCCTGGTCGTGGAGCAGGGTCTGGGCGGCGAACTGGTCCATCTCTCCGATCACCCGGGCGCCGGACCCCAGCCGGCCTTCGGGGATGCTGGTGTCGACGATCACCACGTTCTCGGCCAGGACGCTGCGCAGGCTGACCTCGGCGGCGGGGAAGGCGTCGGCGGTCCAGAACCAGCGGCCGCCGGCGTGGTGGGCGAAGCCCTCCTCCTCGAGCAGCGCGAGAAGCTCGCCGGAGGCGGCCCGGCCGAAGTCCTCGCCGTCGGCGAAGGGCACCTCGAAGAGCGAGGCCTGGAGGTGCCCGAGCAGCACCAGGAGGTTGTCGGGGTCGACCAGGCCGTGCTCCGGGCTGCCCTCCAGGAAGTACTCGGGGTGGCGGGCCAGGAACTGGTCGACGGGGTTGCTGGAGCAGACCAGCACCCCCACCGAGGGCTCGTCGCGGCGGCCGGCACGCCCCAGCTGCTGCCAGGTCGAGGCGATGCTGCCCGGGTAGCCGCAGAGCACGGCGGCCTGCATCTGGCCGATGTCGACGCCCAGCTCCAGGGCGTTGGTGGCGACCACGCAGCGGACGTCGCCCGCGCGCAGCCCGCGCTCGATCTCGCGGCGCTCCAGGGGCAGGTAGCCGCCGCGGTAGCCGCGCACCGCGTCGCCGCGCCCGCCCGCCGGGTTCCCCGGCCAACCTGTCGGCCGGGTTGAGAGAGCCTCTTTGAGATAGCTCAGCAGGACCTCGACCTGGAGCCGGCTGCGGCCGAAGACGATGGTCTGGGCGCCGCCCCGGAGCAGGCCCAGGGCGACCCGCTGCGACTCCAGCAGCGACGACCGCCGCAGGCCCAGCTCGGCGTTGACCACCGGCGGGTTGTAGAAGACCAGCCGCCGGGGCGCCGCCGGGGCGCCGCTGCGGTCGATCACCCGCACCGGCCGCTCCAGGATCCGCTCGGCCAGCTCGCCGGGGTTGGCGATCGTCGCCGAGGCCAGGATGAAGGTCGGGTTGGAGCCGTAGAAGGCGCAGATCCGGCGCAGCCGCCGGACCACGTTGCCGAGGTGGCTGCCGAACACTCCCCGATAGGCGTGGAGCTCGTCGATGACCACGTACTCCAGGTTCTGGAAGAGCTTGAGCCACTTGGTGTGGTGGGGCAGGATGGCGGCGTGGAGCATGTCGGGGTTGGTGACCACCACGTGGCCCGCCTCGCGGATCGCCAGGCGCGCGTTGGGTGGGGTGTCGCCGTCGTAGGTATGAGCCCGGATCAGGCCGCCGCCGGGTGGCAGCGCGCGGTTCAGCTCGGCCAGCTCGGCGAGCTGGTCCTGGGCCAGGGCCTTGGTCGGGAACAGGTACAGCGCCCGGGCCTCGGGCCGTTCCAGCACCCGGGCCAGGACCGGCAGGTTGTAGCAGAGCGTCTTGCCCGAGGCGGTGGGGGTGACGACGACCACGTCCTGGCCGGCGGCTACCGCCGCGAAAGCCTCGGCCTGGTGGATGTAGAGCCGCTCCACCCCCCGGCTTCGGAGCACCGCCGCCAGCACCGCCGGCAGGCCGGGCACGTCGGCGTACGCCGCCTCCCTCCCGGGCAGGAGGTGATCGAGGCAGACTCCGCGCCGGAAAGCCGGGTCGCGGAGCAGGTCGTCGAGTGCATCGACCGCGGCCATCGCGGCGCGATCATAGCGCACGGATGTTCGTCGCACAAGCGTTCGCTCGCGACCAGGGGCACCGCCTCCGCCTGGCGCCCTATCATCTCGGGGCGATGAAGACCGGCTCCGGCGTCGAGACCGAGGTCAAGATCCTGGGCGGCGACGCCGAGACCCTGCGCCAGCGCCTGCGGGGCGCCGGCGCCCGGCTGGAGCAGCCGCGCAACCTGGAGACCAACGACGTCTACGACGACGAGGCCCGCAGCCTCACCGGCGCCGGCAAGCTGCTGCGCCTCCGCAACGGCCGCGAGCTGACCACCAAGCTGCCGGTCGAGGGGCCCTACAAGTCACGCCGGGAGACCACCGTCGAGGTCGGCGAGGGCCCGGTCGAGGAGCTCCTCGGCAGCCTCGGCCTGCGGGTCATCTGGCGTTACGAGAAGTGGCGCGAGGGCTGGGACCTCGACGGCCTCTGGGTGACCCTGGACGACCTGCCGTTCGTCGGCACCGTGCTGGAGGTCGAGGGCGACGCCGAGCGGATCGAGCCGGCGCTGGCCGCCCTGGGCCTGCGGGAGGCGCTGCGCTCCCACGGCAGCTACCACGACCTCTACGACCAGTTCGCGGCGGAGCACGGCCTTCCGCCCGGGGACATGACCTTCGCCGCCGAGGCGGCCTGGCGGGCCGCGCGCCCCCTGGGCCGACCCTCTCAGGGCTGAGCCTACAGGGTGACCCTGTCCAGGAAGCCGCTGGGGAGCCAGCGCGAGAAGAGCGAGGACAGCAGGGTGAGCTGGTTGGTCAGCAGCAGCAGCCCCATCGCCAGCAGGATGGCCGCCGAGACCAGGTCGATCGCCCGGCGGTGGCGGTTCAGCGCCCGCACGATCGGCCTCGCCTGCCCCACCCCCAGCGCGATGCCCACGAACGGCAGCCCCAGCCCCAGGCAGTAGACCACCATCAGGAGCAGTCCCCGGGGGGTGGTGCCCTGGGTGATCGCCGAGCTCAGCACGGCGCCGAGGGTGGCCCCGATGCAGGGGGTCCAGCCGCTGGCGAAGCTGACCCCCAAGAGGAAGCCGCCGGCCACCCCGCCCCGGCCGGGCGCGGTGCCGCCGCCGACCCGGAATTCCCGCATCAGGAACGGGATCCGGAGCACCCCGGCGACCTGGAGCGCCATCACGATCACCAGCACCCCGGCCACCATCGGCACGTATTCCCGCACCGGCTGGACCACCGTCGACAGGGCGTAGAAGAAGGCGATGAAGACCAGGCTGAGCCCGGCCACGAAGGCCAGACCGCTGGCGGCCAGCCCGGCCCGGCCGCCGTCGGCGCCGCCCAGGGCCAGGCCGCCCCGCCCGGCCACCACCATCCCGCCGCCGGCCGTCACCATCGCCCGCTCGACACCGGCGCCGGCCGCCGGCTGCCCGGCGCGGGCACCGAGGTAGGCCAGGTAGGCCGGCACCAGGGGCAGGACGCAGGGCGAGACGAACGACGCCAGGCCGGCCAGGAAGGCCAGCGGCAGGCTCACGCCGGAGAGGCGGTCGGCCGCGGCCGCCAGGGTCACGGGGTCCAATGCGCGCGCTCCATCTGGTGGCGGCCGGTGCCGCCGGGGACGAGGTTCACGCCGATTTTCTCACCCGCGTCCAGATCGGACCAGGGAGCAGTTGAGGTTGGCGGATCTCGGACCCCGGCCGGTCGGGGCCTCACGAGCGAGCCGGGGGCGAAGCCGGTGGGCGCCCCTGGCGCCCACCGTTTCGCCAGGAAACTAGATCGTCTGGCCCGTGCAGCGGCAGCCCGTGATGTTGTCGGTCGGGCAGATCGCGGTCAGGGTCTGGGTCAGCGTGGGGTTGATCGCGACGCTGATGCAGTTGTTCAGGGGCAGGGTGTGGATCACCGGGGTCCAGGGCCCGATCTCGCCGGCCACGCCGGTGAGGTGGCGGTCGTCGAGCTCACGAACCGTCTCGCGGCTCAGGGCAAGCTTGTGCTGGTGGCTCTTGGTCTCCATCCGAATCCTCCTTCCGGACCCATCCCGGGTCCATTGAGGCCGGAGTCTAGCACCACCTCAGCGGTCGGTCGGCTTCCCCGCGGCGGCCCAGGCATCGGTCCCGCCGGCCACGCTGCTGACGTCGGCGCGGCCCGCCTGCTCCAAGATCGAGGCCGCCATGGCCGAGCGCAGGCCCTTGGCGCAGACCGTCAGCACCCGCCCCTCGGGGATCTCGGCGGCGCGGTCGGCCAGCTCCGCCAGGGGGATGTGGATCGAGCCCCGCACCCGGTAGGCGGCGCGCTCGTCGGGGTTGCGCACGTCGACCACCGTGGCGCCCTCGGCCTGGAGCCGCTCGGCCTCGTCCAGCCCGACCTCGTCGTACTCGACGGGACGGCCCTGGATGACCTGGCTGGTCCTCACGCGCCGACCCCGGCGCTGAGCCTGGCGATGATCGCGTCGGCCACCTGGCTGGTGCCCACGGCGGTGGGGTCGTTGCGGTCGGCCTTCATGTCGTAGGTCACGTCCTTGCCCTCGGCGATCAGGTCGGCGATGGCGCCCTCGAGGCGGTCGGCGGCCTCGACCTCCTTGAGGTGGCGCAGCATCATGACCCCGGAGAGCAGCATGGCCATGGGGTTCATCTTGTTCTGGCCGGCGTACTTGGGGGCGCTGCCGTGGGTGGCCTCGAAGAGCGCCACGGTGTCGCCGATGTTGGCCCCCGGCGCCAGGCCCAGGCCGCCGATCAGGCCAGCGCCGAGGTCGGAGACGATGTCGCCGTAGAGGTTGGGCAGCACCAGCATGTCGTACAGCTCGGGCTTCTGGACCAGCTGCATGCACATGTTGTCGACGATCCGATCCTCGAACTCGACGTCCGGGTAGTCCCTGGCGACCTCCTGGGCGACGTGCAGGAAGAGGCCGTCGGTGTGCTTCATGATGTTGGCCTTGTGCACGGCCGTGACCTTCTTGCGGCCGTTGGCACGGGCGTACTCGAAGGCCGCCTTGACCACCCGCCGGCTGCCGAAGATCGAGATCGGCTTGATGGTCAGGCCGGAGTCCTCGCGGATCGTCTTGCCGGAGGCCGCGCTGATCTCCCGGATCATGCGATGGGCCTCCTCGGTGCCCTCCTGGAACTCGATCCCGGCGTAGGCGTCCTCGGTGTTCTCGCGGACCATCAGGATGTCGATGTCGGTGTAGCGCGAGCGCACTCCGGGGTAGCTCTTGCAGGGGCGGAAGAGGGCGTAGAGGTCGAGCTCCTTGCGCAGGGCCACGTTGACCGAGCGGATGCCCTTGCCGATCGGGGTGGTGATGGGGCCCTTGATCGCCACCCGGTTCTTGCGGACCGACTCCAGGACGTGCTCCGGCAGCGGCGTGCCGTACTCCGCCATGACGTTCTCGCCGGCCTGCACGACCTCCCACTCGAAGCCGACGCCGGTGGCGTCGAGGACGCGCATGGTGGCCTCGCTCAGCTCGGGTCCGACGCCGTCGCCGGGGATCATGGTCACGCGGTGGCTCATCAGGTTTGTCCTCCGAGGGGGCGGGCCGTCAGCAGGGACGATAGCAAGCCCGCGGCGGGGCCAGTCGCGCCGAGGTCAGATGACGAACCGGCCGTCCCGCATCAGGTACTGGCCGTCGACCTTGATCGTGGAGCGGGTGGCGACCACGTCCATGTGGCTGGGGCAGGTCCAGTCGGCGCCGGTCTCCTCGGGGTAGGGGTGGCCGAAGGCGACGTGGACCCCGGGCAGCTTCTCGTCCTGGAGCAGGTTGCCGGAGAGCTTGGTGAGGGCCACGTTGGTGCCGATGGCGAACTCGCCGGCGCGGTCGCTGTTCTCGTGCTGGGCCAGGTAGGCGTCGAGCTCGCCCTGGAGCACCGGGTCGGCCGCCGTCACCCGGCGGACCCGCCCGCCGCCGACCTCGAAGCGGACGGGGTCGGCCAACACGCCGTACCGGGACGAGAAGTGGTCGCCCAGGACCTCGGCGCCGATCACCCCGTCGAGCGAGGCGGGCGAGGTGAAGGTCTCGCCCTCGGGCAGGTTCCCCCACTCGCCGGGGGCGTGGTAGAAGGCATGGCAGGGGTGCCAGCGCAGCCGTCCGGGGTCGAGGGTGGCCCGCAGGTCGGTGCCCGACGGCGCCTGGACCTCGACCATCCGGGCCTCCTTGACGATCTCGTTGACCTGGAGCGTGAGCCGGTGGATCTCGTGGTAGTCGGCGGTCATGCCCTCCAGCATCAGCTGCTCGTCGATCCCGACCATGTGGCCATGGCGGCACCTCATGTCGTAGATCACCTGCTCCATGTAGGGCCGGCGGAAGGCCAGCTCGCCCTCCAGCGCGGTGGCGGCGTAGATCGAGACCGTCGGCCGGGCATCGCGGATGCGCCGCGCGAGCGCGTCGGGGAAGCCCTGGGCCGGGCGCTCCAGGTAGTCCTCCATGAAGACCAGGGTCGCCGGCGCCTCCGCCAGCTCGCACTCCGCGGCCAGGGCGTGGCCGATCTCCTCGCGGGCCCGATCGCCGACGATGAAGACGGTGTCGCCGCGGGTCACGCCGAGGCAGACGTTGATCGCGTTGGCGGCGCCGCGGCGGAGGTCAGGCACGGCGACCAGTGTAGCGCCGCGGTGGGGTCAACCCGCGCGCCGCCGGCCGGCTCGGCAGAAGGCCGCCGGGCGCAGGCAGAATTGGCGGGTGCGCGGCAACACCATCGTCGTCCTGCGGGGCGACCAGACCGGCGAGGAGCTGCTCCAGGAGGCCCTGCGGGTGATCGCCCCGGAGGTCGTCGGTGTCGACCTCCGGCTGCTGCCCTTCGACCTCTCCCTGGAGTCCCGGCGGGCGAGCGGGAACGCGGTGGTCCACGACGCGGCGGCGGCGATGCGGGAGCACGGCCTGGGGCTGAAGGCGGCCACCGTCACCCCGGAGACCGCCGGCGACGTCGGCAGCCCCAACGCCATCCTCCGCGCCGAGGTCGACGGCAAGGTCATCGTCCGCACCGGCCGGCGCATCCCCGGGGTGCAGCCGCTG
Source organism: Candidatus Dormiibacterota bacterium (assembly GCA_035938695.1). Lineage (GTDB taxonomy): Bacteria > Chloroflexota > Dormibacteria > DASZGP01 > DASZGP01 > DASZGP01. Next base: position 6,692 of record DASZGP010000010.1, read on the forward strand.
GGCGGGGTCCACTCCCCGATCGCGGTGGTGCGGATGGCGGTGGACGACGCCTACGGCGCCCAGGAATGGCGCGAGGGGTCGGACCTCGACGAGGTGGCCTACCGCACCGAGAAGATCACCCGCCGCACCTGCCGGATGGTGGCCGAGTTCGCCTTCCGCCACGCCGAGCGGACCGCCGGCAAGGTCTTCGGGGGGCCCAAGTACACGGTCAGCCCGGTCTACGAGGGGATGCTCAAGGAGGAGATGGACGCCGCCGCCGCCCGCCATCCCGGCGTGCGCTACGAGCCCCAGCTGATCGACGCCACCTACGCCCTGCTGCTCTCGACCAGCGGCGACGCCATGACCATCCCCACCCTCAACCGCGACGGCGACTGCCTCTCCGACCTGGTGCTGCAGATGTTCGGCTCGCTGGCCGGCTCGGAGTCGGTCCTGCTCAGCTTCGACGACGACTGGAACGAGCGGGTGGTCATGGCCGAGGCCCCCCACGGGACCGCGCCCAGCCTCTTCGGCAAGAACGTCGCCAACCCCATGGCCATGATCCTGGCCGGCGCCACCCTGCTCTCCTACCTCGACGACGACAGCGCCAAGCGGGCCTCGCGGGCGATCCACGAGGCGGTCATGGAGGCGGTCTACGAGGGAATCCGCACCCCCGACCTGGGCGGCCACGCCAGCACCACCGGCTTCACCGACGAGGTCATCCGGCGCACCGGGACCAAGCTGGCGGTGTGGGGCTCGATGTCCCCCACCCGCTAGCTACTTGTAGCGGTAGACGATGCGCCCGCGGCTGAGGTCGTAAGGCGAGATCTCGACCTTGATCCGGTCGCCCAGGAGGATGCGGATGTAGAACTTGCGCATCTTGCCGGCCGCGTAGGCGATGACCTCGTGGCCGTTGTCCAGGGAGACGCGGAACATCGCGTTGGGCAGCGCCTCGACGACCTCGCCATCGAGCTCGATGACGTCTTCCTTCTTGTCGGGCGCGTCCTCGGTGATGACGCTGCGGTTGC
>DASZGP010000011.1:0-6825 GCA_035938695.1 Candidatus Dormiibacterota bacterium
GGTGCTCAACGCCGCCAACGAGATCGCGGTCCAGCTCTTCGTGGCCGGGCAGCTCAGGTTCGACCAGATCGTGCCGCTGGTGGAGCGCGTCCTGGCCCAGCACAAGCCCTCGCCGGCGACCTCCATCGCCGCGCTGATGGAGGCCGACGCCTGGGCCCGGCAGGAGGCCCGGTCGGTCGCCGGCCGCGCCGCCGCGGCCCGATCCTGACCGCGCCCGCAGCCGGCGCCGCCCGCCCGGTGAGCACCGCCACGCGGCTGGTGCTGCGGGCGCCGGCGAAGCTGAACCTGGGGCTGGAGGTGGTGGGCCGGCGCGCCGACGGCCACCACGAGCTGCGCTCGATCCTGTGCTCGATCGACTTGGCCGACGAGGTGGCGCTGCGGCCGGCGGGGGAGGGCGGGCCACTGGTGGTGACCGGTCCCTACGCCGCCGACGCGGGTGATGCCGAGAGCAACCTGGCGCTGCGCGCCCTGCGAGCGCTGGAGGCCGCGCTGGGCGCCGACCTGGGGCTGGCGGTGGAGGTGGTCAAGAACATCCCGGCCCGCGCCGGGCTCGGGGGCGGCAGCGCGGACGCGGCCGCGGTCCTGCGGGCGGTGCCGGGGCTTGGCCGGGGCGAGCCGCTCCTGGGGCTGGCGGCGGCGCTGGGCGCCGACGTCCCCTTCCAGGTCGTGGGGGGGCTGGCCGACGTTGGTGGGGTGGGGGAGCGCCTGCGGCGGCTGCCCCACCTGGAGCTGTGGTTCGCGGTGGCCTTCGCCGGGGACGCCTGCTCCACCGCGGAGGTCTTCGGCGAGCTCCGTCCGGACGAGTGGAGCGACGGCGCGGCGGTCGCCGCGGCGGCCGACCTGCTGGCGGCCCAGCCCCCGGCCGGCGAGCCGGTCGCGGCGGGCGCTCTGCCCGCGCCCGACCTGCGGGCCGCCCTCGCCGGCCTGCCCAACGCCCTCTGGCACCCGGCCTCCCGCCTCAATCCCAACCTGCTCGACCGCCTCTCGGCCCTGCTGGCCCTGGGCTGGCCCAGCCCGCGCCTGACCGGCAGCGGCGGCGCCTTCTTCACGCTCACCGCCGGCCAGGAGGAGGCCGGCCGGCTGGCCGCCGCCGCGGCCGCGGCCGGCTTCGCGGCGTGGGCCTGCCGGTCCCTGCCGTCCGGGGCCCCCGAGGATCCCGATCCTCGGGGTGGAGAATCCTGAGCAGCTTGGGCTCCATCCTCCCGTACCTCGCCTTCATCCCGGTCTTCGGGGTCCTGGTCACCGTGCACGAGTTCGGCCACTTCATCGTGGCCAAGCTCAACGGGGTCAAGGTCCTGGAGTTCAGCATCGGCTTCGGGCCGCCCCTGGCGCGGGTCCAGCGCGGCGAGACGGTCTACGCCCTGCGCGCCGTCCCGCTCGGGGGCTACGTGCGGATGGCGGGGATGGACGACGGCGAGACCGGCCCCCGCAGCTTCAACGCCCAGCCGGTGGGCAACCGCCTGGCGATCATCTCGGCCGGCGCGCTGACCAACCTGATCCTGCCCGCGATCATCCTCTTCCTGGCCTTCGTGGGCCAGGCGGGCGCCCCGGTGGTGGTCCAGAGCGTGGTCGCCGGCGATCCCGCCCAGCACGCCGGGATCGCCCCCGGCGACCGCCTCCTGGAGGTCAACGGCCAGCGCGTCCAGGACGTCGTGGACTTCCGGGCGCGGATCGCCGGCAACGGCGGCGGCCCGCTCGACCTGGTGGTCCAGCACGCCGGCGGCGGCACCGGCACGGTGGTGATCACCCCGGTCCAGACCGACGGGCGCTGGATCATCGGCGTCGTCCCCCGGGGCTCGTTCGACCTGGCCAAGGGGGCCCAGGCCGCGATGGACCAGTACGTGGGGCTGCTGGGCAGCCTGGCGGGGGGCTTCGGCGACCTGCTCAGCGGCCACGTCCCGGGCGGGCTGGCCGGGCCCTGCGGGCCGTCGGGGCCGGTGGGCATCGTCCGCGCCACCGGCGAGGCGGCCTCCGCGGGGTGGCTGCCGCTGCTGGTATTCACCGCCTTCCTCTCCCTCAACCTCGGTATCCTCAACTTGCTGCCCATCCCCGCGCTCGACGGCGGCCGTCTGCTCTTCCTGGTCTACGAGGCGGTGCGGCGGCGACCGCTCGACCCACAGAAGGAACAGAGAGTGCACTACATCGGCCTGGTGGTCCTGATCGGCCTGATCCTGCTGATCAGCTTCAACGACGTGCTCCGCCTGCCCACCCCGTTCCAGGCGCTGGTCGCCCGGTGCCAGGGATGAGCAGCGCGATCCAGGCCCACCACGAGGAGCACATAGGTGACGTGATGGCCATCACCGGCCTGACCCCCCGCCGCAAGACCGCGCCGGTGCGGGTCGGCGAGGTGATCGTGGGCGGGGCGGCGCCGATCGCGGTGCAGTCGATGACCAAGACCGACACCCGCGACGTCGCCGGCACGGTCGACCAGATCGCCCGGATGCACGACGCCGGCTGCGATATCGTCCGGGTCACCTGCAACAACCGCGAGGCGGGCGAGGCGATGGCCGCGATCGTGCGCTCGAGCAAGCTGCCGATCATCGCCGACATCCACTTCGACCACCGCCTGGCCCTGGCCGCCCTCGACGCCGGGGTCCAGGGGCTGCGCCTCAACCCCGGCAACATCCGCGAGCGGGACAAGGTCGTCGAGGTGGTGCGGGCGGCCAGGGAGCGGGGCATCAGCATCCGCATCGGGGTCAACTCCGGCTCGCTGCCGCCCGACGAGATGAGCGGGGCGACGCTGACCTCGCAGCGCGAGGCGGTGGAACGGCGGGCCGACGCCCAGGCGGGCGCGGCCGAGGCCGCCGCGCATCCCGGCGAGGGCGACGACCCCACCCCGCGGAGCGGGCTCCGCGGGGACCCTGAGGAGGACGGCATCGAGGCGCTGGAGGCGATGGAGATCGCGCCCCCGCGGCCGCCCGAGGAGACCGCCGAGCGGATGGTCCGCGCCGCCCAGGGGCACATCAGAATCCTGGAGGACTGCGACTTCGGCATGGGCCTGGTCAAGGTCAGCCTCAAGGCCAGCGACGTGCCCACCACGCTGCTGGCCAACCGCAAGTTCGCCGCCCTCGGCAACCCCTACCCGCTGCACCTCGGCCTGACCGAGGCCGGGCCGCCGCCGGCCGGGACGGTCAAGAGCTCGGTGGCGCTCGGCACCCTGCTGGGGGAGGGCATCGGCGACACCATCCGGGTCAGCCTGACGGCCGACCCGGTGGACGAGATCCTGGTCGGCAAGGAGATCATCAAGTCGCTCTCGGCCAAGCCGCTCGGCCCCAACCTGGTGGCCTGCCCGACCTGCGGCCGGCTGGAGATCGACCTCTTCGAGATGACCCGCCAGGTCGAGCCCTACCTGCGCAAGATCAAGCGGCCGCTGACCGTCTCGGTCATGGGCTGCGTGGTCAACGGGCCGGGCGAGGGGGCCCATGCCGACATCGGCATCGCCGGCGGCAAGGGCCGGGGCATCCTCTACAAGCACGGCCAGGTGGTCCGCAGCATGGACGAGAAGGAGCTGCTGCCGGCGATCATCGAGGAGCTCGAGCGGATCGCCGCCGAGGACGCCGCCGCCGGGTGAAGGCGGACGCGGGCCTTCGGGGTCTGCTCAACCGGCTGCGGGCCGGGGCCGAGGAAGGCGAGGAGGAGGGGCAGCCCTTCGGAGGGCTGATCGGCTCGCTGCCCAACGCCCTGATCCTCGGCGCGGTGACCCTGCTGGCCCTGGTGGCCCGCCTGCACGACTTCGCGGTCGCGCCCGGGCTGACCGACGCCCCCGACGAGTACAGCTTCACCTGGGCCGGTATGCAGATCCTGCGCGGCCACCAGCCCGCCGGCGCGACCGCCGGCGTGGCGGCCTACAGCGGGGGGCACGACGTCTCGCTCTTCGGGCTGACCTTCCACCTGGTCACCCCCTGGCTCGACCACCCGCCGCTCTTCACCCTGCTGCCGGGGGCGGCCGAGCTGGCCGCCGGGTTCCGCCGGTTCGGCGAGATCAGCCCCTCGGTGATGCGGGTGCCGAGCATCCTGCTGGGAGTGGCGACGGTGGTGCTGGGTTATCAGCTGGCGCGGCGGTTGCTGCCGCCCACCGGGGCCGTGCTGGCCGCCTTCCTGCTGGCGGTCGAGCCCGGGCTGGTGCTGCTCAGCCGGCTGGCCGTGGCGGAGGCCGCGCTGGCCCCGCTGCTGCTGCTGGCGGTGCTCCTGGCCACCCCCGCGGTCTCCGACAGCACCCACCAGGGCTCCGCCGGCGCCGGCCCGGCGGTCGACCAGGCGCCCACCGGGCCGACCCTGGCGCTGCTGCTCGCCGTCTGCCTGGTGTCGCCGCTGATCCTGCTCAGCGGGGTGGTGGTGCCGGTGACGGCGCTGGCCCTGCTGCTCTCGCGCGGCATCCGCCGCGAGGCCTGGCTGGCGGCGGCGGCCGGCGCCGCGGGGGTCGGGCTGTATGCGCTCTACGGCCTGGTGCTCGACGGCGGCACCTTCGTCCGGGTCTTCCAGCAAGAGCTGGCGGGGGCCGGCGGGGTGCTGACGCCGATCCGGTTCGTGACCACCTCGATCGGGCCCACCCGGTCCTTCCTGGACGCCTGGTACCTGTTCTCCTGGGCCGCCCTGGCCTACCTCGCGGGCAACGCCAAGCGCCGCCACCGCTACCGGCCGCTGCTCTGGCCGGTGGCCGTCTACCTGGTCATGGTCACCCCCTTCCTGCCCAGCGCGACCCTGGCCCAGAGCGGCTGGACCCGGCTGCCGATCCTGCCCCTGCTGCTGCTCGGCGGCGCCGCCGCGCTCTACGCGGCGGTCCGCGAGGGCCAGCTGCTGGTGCCGGCGCTGGGGCTGATGAGCGCCGGGGTGTGGTCGCTGCAGTGGCTCTTCCGCGCCCCCTTCCGGCCCGGTGCCCTGACCCTGCTGGTGCTCTTCGCCGTCGGCGCCGTCCCCATGGCGGTGACCGAGGTGCGCAGCAAGGGGCGGGCCCGAGACGCCGCCCTGGGGATCTGGTCGATGGTCGCGCTGCTGGTGCTGGCCGGGGACACCGTCCTGACCTGGAACCTGGCCGGCCTGCTCGGCACCCCGGGGGTCAGCGCCGGCTGACCGCCGCTCGGGCCCCTCCGGCGCCCGATAAGCTATTCCGACCATGGCCACCACCCAGCGCCCCGCGTCCGAGGAGGAGTCCACCGCCCCCGAGCCGGAGTACGTCGAGCACATCCGCAAGAAGTCCGAGGACTTCGCCGGCTGGTACAACGACGTGGTCCGCAAGGCGGAGCTGGCCGACTACACGCCGGTGCGCGGCTGCATGGTCATCCGCCCCTACGGCTACGCGCTCTGGGAGCACATCCGCGACGCGTTGGACGCGATGATCAAGGCCACCGGGCACGCCAACATGTACTTCCCGCTGCTGATCCCCGAGTCGCTCTTCATGAAGGAGGCGGAGCACGTCGAGGGCTTCGCCCCCGAGGTGGCGTGGGTCACCCGCGGCGGTAGGAGCGAGCTGGAGGAGCCGCTGGCCATCCGGCCCACCAGCGAGACCATCATCGGCACCCTCTACAAGAACTGGATCCACAGCCACCGCGACCTGCCGGTGCTGATCAACCAGTGGGCCAACGTGATGCGCTGGGAGATGCGCACGCGGCTCTTCCTGCGCACCGCCGAGTTCCTCTGGCAGGAGGGCCACACCTTTCACGCCACCCACCAGGAGGCCGCCGAGGAGGTCGAGCGGATGCTGGACTGCTACCGCGTGCTGGCCGAGGACTGGATGGCGATGCCGGTGCTGACCGGGCGCAAGACCGACGAGGAGAAGTTCGCGGGCGCGGAGTACACGACCTCGATCGAGGCCCTGATGTCGGACGGGCGGGCGCTCCAGGCCGGCACCAGCCACCACCTCGGCGAGAACTTCACGCGCACCTACGAGATCACCTTCACCGACCGCGAGAACACCCGCCGCCATCCCCACGGCACGTCGTGGGGGCTATCGACCCGGGTCATCGGCGGGGTGATCATGTGCCACGGCGACGAGTCCGGCCTGATCATGCCCCCGCGGGTCGCGCCGATCCAGGTCGTGGTCGTGCCGATCTACCGTGGCGACGAGGGCCGAGCGACGGTGATGGCGGCGGTCGACAGCATCGTGGCCGACCTCAAGCGCGCCACGCCGCCGGGCGCTCCGCCGGTTCGGGTGCACGTCGACGACCGCGACGAGAAGCCGGGCTACAAGTACAACGACTGGGAGCTGCGGGGCGTGCCGCTGCGCTTGGAGCTGGGTCCGCGCGACATCGAGGGTGGCGTTGCCACGGTCGTCGAGCGCATCGGAAGGGCGAAGACCCAGGTGCCGCTGGATGAGCTTCCGACGCGTCTTCCGGCGATGCTGGAGGACTTCCACACCCGGCTCTTCCAGCGGGCGGTGGACATCCGCGACTCCTACACCGTGCAGGTCGGCGATCGGATCGCGCTGGCGGCGGCCTTCGACGGCCGCCAGGCGCTGGCCATCGGGCCCTGGTGCGGGCGGACGGAGTGCGAGCGCGAGGTCAAGGACACGCTCGGCGGGGTGACCATCCGCAACATCGCCCCCGACGCGCCTCCGGCGGGCGCGGCCTGCGCGGCGTGCGGCGAGCCCGCGACCCACATCGCACGCTGGGCGCGCGCGTACTGACGATGATGACCACCGCGGGCGAGGGAAGCATCCTGAGCCCCGGGGAGCACGCCACCTCCGCGACGGCGGGCGATGCCGGCCTGGCGACCGCGGATGACGCCGAGGCGCGGCGCCTCGCCGCCGTGGTCATCGAGAAGCTGCGCCGCGACCCGCTGCTGCTGGAGTCCGATCCCGACGCCGAGAGCCTGGTGTCGACCGTGGTC
>DASZGP010000012.1:0-6111 GCA_035938695.1 Candidatus Dormiibacterota bacterium
GAGGGCACGTTGTAGGTCAGCGTGTTGCCCTCCATCGCCTGGGGGTTGACGGTGTGCCCGCGGTTGCCGCTGTAGAGGTAGGTCTGGGCGGCGTAGAGGTAGTCCTCGCCGTGCTTGGCGATCTGCTGCGGGGTCTCGGGGAAGTTGCCCTGGAAGGGGTCGGCGTACATGTCGCAGCAGACCTGCCAGAAGGGCTGCACCTTGCCCGTCGCGGTGGAGGTCACCGTCAGGGACATGTCACCGGCCAGGTGGGGGCTGTAGTGGTGGAGGTTGAGCCCGTACTGGCGGCACAGGCTGCGGTCGAAGGTCGCCCCCAGCGTGGCGGGATAGCCGGCCGGCTGCACGTCGACGTTGACCGACAGGCAGCTGCCCCGGGCCGCGTAGAAGGCGGTGACGGTGCGGTCCTGGTCCATGGTCACCAGCACGTCGGTGAGGTTGCCCGGGTAGGTCGGAGCCGGGAGGTCGTCGGGCGTCCCGCCGAAGCCGGTCAGGGAGGTGGGGGTGTGGATGGGGACGAACCCGGTGTTGTCGGCGTTGGGCGCCGTGTCGTCGATCGTGCCGTAGGACGGCGCCCGGAGGTGGATCTGCTGGCCGGGGTAGTAGCCGTGGCTGGCGCCCAGGGGGCAGGCGATCGCGGGGGTGGTGGTGACCAGCGCGGGGCTGGGGGTGGGCACATCGCCCGCCACCTTGAGGGTCAGCTGCGCGCAATGCATGAAGACGGCGTGGTAGGCGCTGTCCACCCGGGTGGCGGGGTTCTCGGTCGAGGCCAGCCCGGAGCGGATGGTGTCGACCCCGGCCACGCCGCCGATGGTGGTGTCCCAGCGGTCGACGAAGAACCCGGGCGCCGGGGTGGCGACCAGCCGCGGCCCGAAGCCGGCGAGGTAGCCGGCCCGGCCGGAGATCGGGTCATGGCAGGGTGCTCCCCCGGTCACGGCGAGGGTGCCGCCCGCGGTGGCAGTGGCGGTGACCGCCTGGCACGGCGGGTGGAAGGTGGCGAAGTTGCGGATGTTCCCGGTGACCACCGTGCTCCAGGTGTTGGAGGTCACCGGGCCGGCCCAGGCGTAGAGCTGCTGGCCGGGCTCGGGGTGGGCGACGAAGGTGACCCGGCTGCCCACGACGTAGTACTCGGTGACGTAGCTGCCGTTGTAGGAGGGCGCCTGGTCCGGGCAGTTGGAGCCTGGGAGGGCGTCGACCCAGCCGCCGGCGGCCACCCGGCCGTAGTAGTAGGGCCCGTGGGTCACCTGGAAGCAGACGCTGCCGAAGTCGGCGCGCAGCCAGCGGTCCTGGAAGACGATGAGGAAGATGTCGGGGAGCGGCGAGGCCAGGCCGGTGACCGTGCCGCCGTAGCCGCTGAGGTCGTTCCAGGCGCGCAGGTAGTGGGTGGCGTCGGGGACCGCGGTGGCCCGCACGACGGTGCCCTCGATGTAGCCCCGGGAGCAGTTGGACGTCGGCGTGGGGCCGCTGACGGCGCCGCCCGCGCCGCTCTCGAGGTCGAGGATGAAGCAGCCCAGGACCCTGATGTCCAGGGTGGCGGTCGCGGGGGCGTAGACCGAGTCGCCGGCGAACTGCACCGTCAGCGTCTCGGTGCCGGTCTGGTTGAAGGTCATCGGGCAGCTGCCGGAGAGGGCCAGGAAGGCGCCGCAGCCGTAGCTGTCGGGGGCGCTGACCGAGAGGTGGCCCGTCGCCGGGCCACCGGTCATGGTCCAGCTGACGGTGGTCGGGACGTTGACCACGGCGCACGTGCCGCACGTGGTGCCCGTCGGCGGGGTCACCGAGAGGGTGATGGTGGGGATCCTGGGCGGCGGCGGGGCGATCACCAGCGAGGGGACCAGGACGGAGCCGGCGGAGAACAGGGAGTCGCCGGCGTAGGTCACGCTCAGCGACCAGGTGCCCGGCACCGTCGGGGTGATGACGCAGTACCCGCTGGGGGCCGCGATGTCGCAGGAGTCGACGCCGAGGGCGACGTGGATGGCGCCGGTGGGGATCTGGGATCCCGGGCCGGGGTGGAACCCGAGGTAGGCCACCACCGTCGCCGGGTCGCCGACCCGCAGCGGGCTGACGATCGGCAGCACGTTGACGACGGTGGCCAGGAAGGCGACCTGGAGGGTGTTGGCCATCGCCCCCGGCAGCACGTTGGGATCGCCGCTGTAGGTCAGGGTGATGGCGTGGTTGCCCGCGGTCAGCCCGCCCGGCAGGGTCAGGCGGGCCTCGCCGCCGACCAGGGTCACCGCCGGGCCCAGCGCCGTGCCGCCCTCGCTGAAGACCAGGGTGCCGCCCAGCGGCGGCGGGGTGGCCGACCCGACGGCGCCGACGACGCCGATCAGGGTCAGCGGGGTGAGCGCCGCCGGCGGGGTGGGGGAGCCGACCCAGGACAGCGCCTGGTAGGAGGGCGCCCGGGCCACGGTCACCGGCACGACGGTGGAGGCGGCGCCCGAGAAGGTGCCGTCCCCGAGGTACTCGGCGACGATCGGGTGGACCCCGGCCGTCAGCGTGGACACGTCGAGGCCGGCCCGGCCGCTCCCGTCGAGGGTCACCGTGCCCAGGTTGGTGGTCCCGTCGAGGAAGCTGACCGACCCGGTCGGCGTCCCGGAGCTCGAGGACACCGTGGTCATCAGCGTGACGGTCTGGCCGTAGAGCGGGCTGGCGGTGGGGAAGCTGTCCAGGGTGACCGCCGGCAGGATGCCGCCGACGTTGAGGAAGATGCCGCGGGCGCTGGGGGCGTAGTTGGCGTCGCCGCCGTACTGGACGTAGAAGAAGTTGACGCCCTGGGCCAGGTTGAACGAGGTCACCGTGGCCTGCCCGCCGGAGAGCACGGCCTGGTCCAGGATCGGCGGGTTGAGCCCGCCGCCGGCGGTCAGGTAGACCCACCGCGACGGCTGGGGCAGGCCGGGGAGGCCGCCGGAGACGGTGGCGGTGATGCGCACCTGGCCACCGGCGTTGAGGCTCAGCGGCGCGTAGGTCAGGCTGACGCTGGTGGGCGCGGCGTTGACCGCCAGGTCCACGGTGTTGGAGAGCACGCCGACCCAGTTGCCGTCGCCGGGGGAGTAGTCGGCCTGGACGTGGTGGACGCCGTCCGGCAGCGAGTTCAGGGTCAGCGCCGCGGTGCCGGTGCCGTCGATCGGCGCGGTGCCGATGATGCCCAGGGTGCTGTCGAGGAAGGTCATGGTGCCGGTGGGGAGCCGGGTCCCGGAGGCGGTGCTGCCGGCGGTGAAGGTGACGGGGTCGCCGAAAGTGGTGGAGGGGGCCGACTCGACCAGGGTCAGGTGGGTGAGGGCCGGGCTCACGGTGATGGCCACGGCGCCGGATGCGGCCTGGAGGTTGCCGTCCCCGGGGAAGGCCACGGTGATCGTGTGGCCGCCGCCCGGCAGGGTCACCGAGAGGCTGGCCTGGCCGCCCCCGTCGAGGCCGGCGGTGCCGAGGGTGGCGGTGCCCTCCTTGAAGGTGACGGTGCCCTGGCCGACCGCGATGCTCGGCGCCGCCGCCGCGACCGTCGCGCTGATCAGCACCGGGAAGCCGTAGGTCGAGGTCGGCGCGTCGGCCGTGACGGTGACCACCGTGGCCGCGCTGGTGACGTTCTCGGCGACCACCGGCGAGGCGCTGGCGCCGAAGTCCGGCACCGCCCCGTAGCTGACCGAGAGCTGGTGGGCGCCGACGCCCAGGCTGGAGGTCACCAGCGACGCGTGCCCGGCCCCGTCCAGCGCCGTGGTGCCGATCGCCGAGCCGCCGTCGAGGAAGTTGACCACCCCCATGGGGACGCCGGCGCCCCGGGTGGCGGCGACGGTCGCGCCGATGGTCAGTGGCTGCCCGTAGGCCGCCGGGTTGGCCGACAGCGCCATGGTGGTCGCGGTTGGCGCCGGGTCGACGGTGCGCGCCACGGTGGCGGAGTCGCTGGCCGCGAAGCCCGCCGCGCCGGTGTACCTGGCGACCAGCTGGTGGGCCCCGACCGCCAGGGTGCCGACCGGCAGGGCGGCGATCCCGTGGGCGTCGAGCGGCGCTGAGCCGAGGTTGGTGTTCACGTCGAAGAAGTCGACCTGCCCGGTCGGCGTCGCGGTCGTCCCGGCCGGCGTCACCGTCGCGGTCAGGGTCAGCGGCTCGTCGAACACCGTGTTGCCGGAGGGCGCCGCCACCAGGCCGGTGGCCGAGCCGGCCTGGGTCACCGTCTGGCTCAGGCTGGTCGTGGATGGCGCCCAGTAGTCGTCGCCGGCGTAGTTGGCGGTGATGGTGTAGCCGCCCGGCGGCAGGTTGGGCGAGGGCGAGTAGGCCGCCCGCCGGTTGGTGTCGAGGCTGGCGGCGCCGCCGCCGATGCCGGTGAGGAAGGTGACGGAGCCCGTCGGCCGGGGCCCGGCGACGGAGCCGGTCACCGTGGCGGTGAAGGTCAGAGGGCCGAAGACTGAGGGGTTGGCGGAGGCGACGATGCCGCTGCTGGTCGGGCTCTGGACCACCTGGCGCAGGTTGGCCGAGGTGCTGGGGGCGCTGTGGCTGTCACCGGCGTAGGCGGCGCTCATCACGTGCGGCCCGGCCGCCAGCGTCGAGGTGCTGTAGGTCGCGGTCCCGGCGCCGTCCAGGGTCAGGGTGGCGATGGTCGTCCCGCCGTCCTTCAGGGCGACGTGGCCTGTGGGGGTGCTGGCGAAGTTGGTCACGGTCACCGTGAAGGTCACCGCCTGGCCGGTCGGCGCCGGGTTCAGGGAGGAGCCGAGCGAGGTGCCGGAGGTCGCGGCGGTGACGTCCTGGGCCACGCCGCCGGTCGAGCCGGTGAAGTGGGTGTCCCCGCCATACGCGGCGTGGACGGTGTGGTGGCCGGCCGCCAGGGTCGAGGTGGTGATGGCGGCCTGCCCGTTGCCGTCGACCGCCACCGGCGTCCCCAGGCTGCCGCCGTCGGCGTCGAAGCTCACGGTCCCGGTCGGGTGGCCGGTCTCGAAGGTCGGGGTGACGGTGGCGGTGAAGGTCACGGCGTCGCCGAAGCTCGACGGGCTCCCCGAGGTCCCGACCGTGGTGGTGGAGTCGGGCCGGTACTCGTAGGCGCCGATGTCGCAGCCGCCGGCCGGTCGGGTCACGCCGCGCTGGTCGGTGGCCGGGCAGACGCCGGCGGTCTGGTCGGCGGCGTCGATGGCGGGGCTGCCGGGCAGCAGGTTGACGGTCTGGGTCGGCCCGCCGCGGTCGCCCAGGGTGCCGAGCAGCGCGGGTGCCGCGCTGCCGCCGCAGGAGTGGTCGTCGGAGAGGTTGTGGTCGACGGTGAAGGCGGCTCCCAGCGTGGTGCAGTTGAGACCGCTGTGGCTGTGGTCGAGGATGCTGTCGCTGACCGACGTCCCGGAGGAGTTGGGGCCGTTGGTGATGGCGCCGCCGGTGCTGTTGGTGAAGGTGCTGAAGGTGACCGGCACGACCGGCCCGTCGTTGAAGAGGTCGGCGCCGCCCTGGAACGTGGGCACCGGTACGCTGTTGCCCGAGAAGGTGCTCTGGCCGACGATCATGTTGCCGCCGTTGAAGGCCCCGGCGCCCCGGGCGGCCGAGTTGCCGGAGAAGGTGCTGCCGGTGATGGTCAGGGAGCCGGCGCTGTAGACGGCGCCGCCGTCGCCGGTCGCCTGGTTGTCCTTGAAGTCGACGTTGGTGACGTCACCGGGCCCGGAGAAGTAGCTCAGCGCCCCGCCGCTGTCGGCGCTGCCGTGTTCCAGGGTCAGGTTGCGGATGTGGACCGGCGCCGGGAGGTCGCAGCAGACACGCAGGACCCGCACCGCGTCGCCGCCGCTGACCGCCACCTGCTGGCCGGTGCCGTCGATGGTCCCCGGGGCGGAGAGCACCAGCCCCGGCAGCGTCGACGAGAGCAGGATGGTGCCGCTGACCGAGAACTGGACCGTGCTCCCGGCGGCGGCGTCGGCGGCGGCGATGGCATCGCGCAGGGTGCAGGGCGGCGCGGGGAGCGTCGTCGCGGCGCAGGCGTTGGGGCTGGTGGGGGCGGCGTCGGCGGTGGTGTTGACCACGAAGGTCGCCGCCGCGCTGGCCGAGGTCGGCGAGAACGGGCTGACCAGGGTGCTGGTCAGGACTGTGGCCAGGCCCAGCAGCAGGGTGCAGGTGTTGCGGGCTCGGGTCCTGAGCGCGCCCGGCGGGCGGCCTTCG
>DASZGP010000013.1:0-4366 GCA_035938695.1 Candidatus Dormiibacterota bacterium
GGCCACACCGCCCGGGTGGCCGAGCTCACGGTGCTGATCGCCCGCCAGCTGGGGATGCCGGCGCCGGCCCTGCGCTCGCTGGCCCGGGCCGGGCTGCTCCACGACATCGGCAAGCTCCGCATCCCCGACGCCATCCTGACCAAGCCCGGCCCCCTGACCGACGAGGAGTGGGTGGTGATGAAGCGCCACCCCCAGATGGGCGTCGACATCCTGCGGCGGATGGGCAACAAGTTCGAGGCGGAGTCGGCCGCCGTCCTGTATCACCACGAGCGCATGGACGGCTCCGGCTACCCCGCCGGCCTGGCCGGCGACGCCATCCCCCTCAGCGCCCGCATCCTGGGCGTCGCCGACACCTACGACGTGCTGGTCTCGGACCGTCCCTACCGCCGCGCCCGGACCCGCGAGGAGGCGGTCAGGATCGTGCTCGAAGAGCGCGGCCACCACCTCTACGCGCCGGCCGTCGACGCCCTGCTGGCGCTGGTCCAGGCCCAGGACGCCGGCGACCGCCGCCAGGTGCCGAGGCTCGCCGGCGGCCGTCCCCAGGGCCCGGCTCCCGGCTGAGCCCTCAAGCCCGGCCGCCGGACGCGGTCCGCTGTACCCCACGGCGGAGGCGCCATGGCCGCCTCGAGGCGGGCCCCCCCCGGCGCTAGTAGTGGACGCGGGCCTCGTGGACCTGGCCGCAGGCGGCGCAGGAGGAGAACACGATGTCGGTGATCCGGTGAGGGTTGCGCAGGGGCAGGGTGTCGGACTCGGCGATGTCGCTCTCCAGGTGGCTGCCGCAGTGGCAGAGCGGCTCGTCGTCGGCCAGGTGGGCCGACAGGAGCTGCTCGCAGAGCAGGCAGTAGGTCAGGGCGACGTTGGGGAAGCGGTAGCCGCGGTTGGTGAAGACCACCATCTCGGCGGTGGAGCGCAGGGGGGTGGAGCGGCAGTAGGGGCAGCGCTCGCGTCCGGCCAGCGCGGCGCGTTCCCTGAGCCAGCCACGGAACCGGCCGGCGATGGAGCCCGCGGCGTCCTCAGCCATGCGTTGATTCTCGCAGCCCCGGCCGGAGGCGGCGGCCGCGACCGGGGCGGCTCAGGCGGTCTCGGCCACCGCGCCCGCGCCGTCGGCCTTGAGCAGCCGGCGGACGGCGGTGCGGTAGCGCTGCACCGACTGGCGCAGGCGCTCGGTGTCGCCGCCGTGGTTGCGCAGGTCGGCGTCGGCCTCGCGGACCGCCTTGGCGGCGACGCCGTCGTGGCGGGCCAGGTCGCGGGCCTTCTGCTCGGCGTCGATGCGGTCGGGGAAGCCCATCCGGCGCAGCACCTCCTCGGCGATGCCGCGGGCCCGGGCGGCGGCCTGCTGGGGATCGTCGACGAAGTGGCGCTCGATGGCGTCGAACTCCTCCAGGTAGCGGGCGGCGTCGAGCGGGGCGAGGTCGTGGAGGTCGAGCCGGGCGCCGCGACGGCTCCGGGTCACCGCGACGATGACGGCCAGCGCCAGCAGGGCCAGCCCGACGAGGGCGATCAGGAGCAGCGATCCGTTCAGCATCCGCGCGGCACCTCCTTATACCGGCACTATAACATTTGAGTCGCCGTCGGCCCGGCGCGGCGGGTGGTAGGTGACGCCGTCGAGGTGGTCGTCGACGTAGGTCAGCTCCAGGCAGCAGCCCTTGTCCACCCGGAGCTGGTGGAAGCGCCATTCGGGCCGCCCCAGGTGGGCGTTCCAGAACGCCTTGATCGGATCGGCGTGGGAGACCAGCGCCGCCGCCTCGCCCCGGCAGGCCGCCAGCGCCTCGGCGCAGGCCCGGCCGACCCGGGCCGCCAGGACACCGACCGGCTCGTCGGCCGGCAGCAGCCCGGGGGCCAGGTAGTGGACGAAGAACAGCGGCCGGCGCCAGAGCACCTCGGGCCGGCGGATGCCCTGGATGTAGAGCCCGAAGCGGGTCTCGACCAGGTCGGGGCGGACCCCCAGCGGGAGACCCGGGGAGAGGTGGCGGGCGACGATCTCAGCCGTCTCCCGGGCGCGCTGGAGCGGGCTGGTGTAGATCACCCGGATCGGCTCCGGCGCCAGCATCTGGCCCAGGCCGTGGGCCTCGGCGATCCCCGCCGAGCCCAGGCCGAAGCCGTCGAGGTGGCCGTAGAAGACCCCGCCCGGGTTGTCCGGCGAGGCGTGCCGGCAGAGGAAGAGACGGGTCTGGGTGGCCATGCCGGGGCAAAGCTAGCATGGCCACCCGGACGGGGCTACTGCGTGGTGGAGCACTCCACGCCGCTCACCGGCGTGACCAGGCAGTGGTTCCGGATGCTGGCCAGGAGCTGGCCGCAGCGGATGTCGAGGGTCGGGTACATCCCGGTGCAGACCTGTGTCGGCAGGCCCCCGGCGGCCACGGTCAGGCCGCGCTCGCCGAGCTCACGCACGGTCTCGCGGTTGAGGTTGAGGCGGTTGCGCTTGCTGGTCATCTCTCTCCTCAGGCGCAGTTGCGGGTGACGCAGACGTAGGGCACCACGGTCAGCTCGCAGTAGTTGTTGTAGCTGGGGTAGTCGCCGGTGCAGGTGCACTGGCTCGGCAGCAGCGTGCCAACGCCGATCACGATGGTCAGCCCGCCCCGGGCGGCGCCGAGATCCTCC
The DNA here is from genome assembly GCA_035938695.1 of Candidatus Dormiibacterota bacterium. GTDB lineage: Bacteria > Chloroflexota > Dormibacteria > DASZGP01 > DASZGP01 > DASZGP01. Next base: position 2,602 of record DASZGP010000013.1, read on the forward strand.
CCCGCGAGGTCGCGGAGGGTCTCGCGATGCAGCGTGAGACGTTCTTTCCGGTGGGACATGTCGAACCTCCAGCCCGCCTTCCCGCGGGCAAACCCTTCCCGGGTCGCCGCCGGCATCCCCAGGACGGGGGCGCGGCGACCTGATCCATGAATTAGACCCTCAGGCCCTGGCGGCCTGTCAAGCGCCTGTGTCGCGGCCCTGACCCGCGAGCCCGTCAGCCGGCGCCCAGCCGGGCCTCGATCGTCCGCTCCCGGCCGGGCAGCCCGGGCAGCGGGTCGTCATCCAAGCCCCGCAGCGCCGCCGCCGGGATCAGCCCCACCAGCTCGGCCTCGACGACGTCGCCCCCCTCGCCGGCCGTCAGCGTCCGCAGCCGCGCCACCACCTCGGCCAGCGACGTCACGCCATGGTCGAGCAGGTTCATGCTGACCTGCACCGCCCCCCGCGACGCCAGCGGCAGCGCGATCGCCTGGACCGCCGCCAGCCCCCCGCCGCTGGCCCGCAGCGCCCGGGCGATGCGGGCCGCGCCGGCGAGGTCGACGCCCTCCAGGACCACGTTGAACGCGATCAGCGGCGGCCGCGCCCCGACCGCCACCGCGCCGGCCGTCGGGTGCAGCCGCGCCGGTCCGAAGTCCGGCGCCGGCAGCGCGTCCCCGAGCGCCAGCAGGCGCTCGAAGCCGCCATCCCTGATCTGCGCCAGCCCGGCCGGGCGCCCCGGCTCGGCGGCCGCGCCGTACAGGTAGGCCGGCAGCCCCAGCTCCCCGCCCAGCCTCCGGGCCAGGCCCCGCGCCAGCTCCACGCACTCCGGCATCGCCCCGCCCAGCGGGACGAAGGGGATCACGTCGATCGCCCCCATCCGGGGATGCGCTCCGCGGTGCCGGGTCAGGTCGATGTTCTGGACCGCCGCCTCCGCCAACCGGAAGGCCGCCTCCGCCAGCGGCGCCGGCGGCCCCGCCAGCGTCAGCACGGTCCGGTTGTGGTCGGCATCGCCGTGGCGGTCGAGCAGCCTCACCCCGGGCACCTGGACCGCCCCCACCAGCGCCGCCACGACCTCGGGCCGGCGTCCCTCGGAGACGTTGGGCACGCACTCGACCGTCTCCGCCATGCCGCAATCTAACCCCACCAGGACGCATGCCCGGCGCGCCGGGCGGCCCCCGCCGTCAGCCCGAGAAGACGACCCGTCCCTTGCCCTCGCGCTTGGCCTGGATCAGCTCCCGGTCGGCCAGCTCGAAGAGGTCGACGGTGGCGGGGGCGTCGGGGTACTGGGTGGCCACGCCGCCGGAGGCCGCCAGGGGGATGGGCCCGTGGCCTTCGACCACGAAGGGGGTCTCGTTGATCTGCCGGAGCAGGCGCTCGCCGACCCGGCTGGCCTCCTCGCGGTCGCAGTCGGGGACCACGATGCAGAACTCGTCGCCGCCGTAGCGGCAGATGGTGCTGCTGCGGCGCAGGGGCTCGCTGAGGACCCGGCCGACGTGCTTCAGGGCCTCGTCGCCGACCAGGTGGCCGTAGGTGTCGTTGATGGTCTTGAAGTTGTCGATGTCGAAGATCACCAGGGAGACCGGGTAGCGGCCGCGGACGCAGCGGGCCAGCTCGCGGTCCAGCTGCTCGCGCAGGAAGCGGCGGTTGTGGAGCCCGGTCAGGGAGTCGGTCATGGCCGCCTCCTGGCTGGCCTCCAGGCGGCCCAGGAAGCTGACGGTCTGGAGGCTGTGGGCGGCCAGCACGGAGAGGCGGTGGAGCTGGTCCTCCATCTGCTGGGCGGGCTGGCGGA
>DASZGP010000014.1:0-4552 GCA_035938695.1 Candidatus Dormiibacterota bacterium
CACGTGCAACCTGACGGTGAAACAACATCATTGCCCCTCCCTGCCTGCCGTCAGCCCGGCGGCTCCACCGCCAGCCGCAGCCCCCGCACGCCGCTGACCCGCACCGGCTGCCCCGGCGGGATCGGCCGGGCCGCGCTGGCCTGCCACAGCGCGCCGTCGACGAATACCATGCCGCCCTCCGGCCCGACCTCCGTCCGGGCCTCGCCGAGCACCCCGACCAGGCGCTCGACCCCCGTCGCCGGCGGCCGGCGCCGGGCCGCCAGCGCCTTGCGCACTAACACCAGGGCCGCCCCGCCCATGATCAGCGCCGGCAGCACCGCCAGCGGCAGGCTGGGCTCGTCCAGGAAGATGCCCCCCTGGTCCAGGAACAGGAAGGAGCCCAGGGCCAGGGCCACGATCCCGCCCACCGTCAGCACTCCGTGGGTCGGAGCCCTGACGTCGACCACGAAGAGGACGATCGCGAAGGCCATCAGGGTCAGCCCGGCGTAGCTCACCGGCAGCGACTCGAAGGACGCCAGGGCCATCACCGCCGAGGTCACCCCGACCACCCCGGGCAGGATGGCGCCGGGATGGACGATCTCGAAGCCGATCCCGGCGATCGCCAGCAGCATCAGCAGGTAGGCGATGTCGGGGTCGGCGATGGCGTGCAGCAGCCCGGCGGCGAAGCCCATGTCGCGCGCCACCACCTCGGCCCCGGCGGTGCGCAGCACCAGGGTGGCGCCGTGCTTGGCCACCGAGCGGCCGTCGACCGCCGTCAGGAGGTGGCCGACGTCGGGGCTGACCAGGTCGGCCACGCCCAGGGTCACCGCCAGCTCGGCCGGCGCGTTGACGCTGTCCCGCACCGCCTGGGCCGCCCAGTCGGCGTTGCGGTGGTGCAGCGCCGCCAGGCTCTGGATGTAGGCGACCGAGTCGTTGAGCACCTTCTGGTCCTCGATCGCCTGCTGCGAGCCGGCCGGGGCGTTGCCCGCGCCGGTGCTCAGGAGCACCGGGTGGGCCGAGCCGATGTTGGTCCCCGGCGCCATCGCCACCACGTCGGCGGCCTGGCTGATGTAGAGCCCGGCGCTGGCCGCCCTGGCCCCCGGCGGCCAGACGTAGAGGATCACCGGCAGCGGGGTGCTGACGATGCCCTGGATGATCCGGCGCATCGAGGTGTCGATGCCACCCGGGGTGTCCATGGTGATCAGCACCGCGCCGGCGCCGTCGCGCTCGGCCTGGGCGATGCCGGCCAGCACGTAGTCGGCGGTGAAGACGTTGACGATCCCCTCGATGCGCAGCCGCTCCACCCGGGGCGGCGCCGCCCCGGCCGGCAGAGCCCAGCCCAGCGCCAGCCCCGCCGCGAGGAGGGCGATCGCCGCACGGCGGACCATGTCCCCAGTGTAGGCCGGGCCAGGAGCTCGAGATCGGGCCGCCGGGAATATCATTCGACGGTGCGCTCACCCCGCTTCGACCATGCCCACGACTGACCGCGGCGGCGAGATCGAACGCAGCCTGCGGGAGCAGGCCGCCGCCTTCGGCCGCTTCTCCGAGGCGGAGGAGCGCGACCACCTGGCCCGGCGCGACGACCCCGAGGCCGCCGAGCGGCTGGTGGAGCACAACCTGGACCTCGTCGCCGAGCAGGCCGACGGCCACGCCGGGCAGGGCCTGAGCTTCGGCGACCTCTACCAGGAGGGCGCCGTGGGCCTCCTCGACGCCGTCGCCGCCTACAACGGCACGGGCAGCTTCCGGCAGTTCGCCAGCCTCCACATCGGGCTCCAGATGGACGCCCTGATCGAGGCCGAGGGCGAGGCCCGCAAGGAGGACCAGCAGATGGTCGAAGACGTCCGCGCCATGGACCTGGCCCAGACCATGTTCCACCAGCGCGAGCGCCGCGACCCCACCGACGTCGAGATGGCCAAGCTGCTGGGCTGGGACGCCGAGCGGGTGGCCGCCGTCCGACACCAGCTCGACCAGGCCCGCGAGCGCAACGACGCCCTGACCCTGGCCTACCTCGACCCCGCCGCCTCCGACGAGCTGGGCGTCGACTTCCTGCCCGAGGCCGACCCGCGCCGCCAGCTCCCCGGCGCCGGGCCCGACGAATGACCGTCCTGCGCACCCCGCTCTTCGACCTCCACGTCGCCCGCGGCGGCCAGATGGTGGAGTTCGGCGGCTGGGAGATGCCGCTGCAGTACACCTCGATGCGCGACGAGCACAGCGCGGTGCGCCAGCGGGTCGGGGTCTTCGACGTCTCCCACATGGGCGAGCTCGCGATCCGCGGCGAGGGCGCCACCGACGCCCTCGACCGCATCGTCACCAACGCCATCCGCGACATGGAGGTCCACCAGGCCCGCTACACCTGCGTCTGCGCCGAGGACGGCGGGATCGTCGACGACGCCCTGGTCTACCGCGAGGAGTGGGGCTGGATGGTGGTGGTCAACGCCGGCACCCGGCTGGGCGACCTGGAGCACTTCCGGCGCCTCGCCGGGGCCGACTGCGAGATCGAGGACCTGACCATGCGGACCGCCCTGATCGCCGTCCAGGGACCGCGCGCGGTGGAGACGGTGCAGGAGATGGCCGACATCGACCTCGAGCCGATCCCCTACTACAACTTCGCCCTCGGCGCCTTCGACGGCGTCCCCTGCCGCTTCTCCCGCACCGGCTACACCGGCGAGGACGGCTTCGAGCTGTTCGTCCCCTGGGTCGCCGCGGCGCAGGTCTGGGAGGGCGTCCTGACGGCGGGCGGGCCGCACGGCATCCTGCCCTGCGGCCTGGGCGCCCGCGACACCCTCCGCCTGGAGGCGGCGATGCGCCTCTACGGCCTCGACATCACCCGCCAGACCAACCCATTGGAGGCCGGCCTGGGCTGGGTGGTCAAGCTGGATCCCGCCGGGGAGCGGTTGGGCAAGGGCGACTTTGAGGGCGCCGCGGCGCTGCGCCGGATCAAGGCCGAGGGGATCGGGCGGACCTTCGTCGGGCTGGAGCTGGAGGGCCGCGCCATCGCCCGCCACGGATACCCCATACTCGACGGCGGCCGGGCGGTCGGCGAGGTCACCTCGGGGACCTTCTCCTTCACCCTCGGCAAGGCGGTGGCCGCGGGCTACGTCGAGGTCGGGAGCCGGGATTCGGCCGCGCTGGCGGTCGAGGTCCGCGGCGAGCCGGTGCCGGCGAGGCGGGTGCCGCTGCCGTTCTACAAGCGGGCCACATCCAGATAAGGGAGCAAGAGCCTTGGACCTTTCCGCCTACCGCTTCTCCAAGAGCCATGAGTGGGTCCGTCAGGACGACGGCGCCGCCCACGTCGGGATCACCGACTACGCCCAGAGCCAGCTCGGCGACGTCATCTACGTCGAGCTGCCCAAGCCCGGCGAGGAGATCGTGGCGGGGGGCAAGCTGGGGGTGATCGAATCGGTCAAGGCGGCCTCCGACCTGTACTCGCCGCTCAGCGGGCGGGTGGTCGAGGTCAACCCCGCGCTGGCGGCCAAGCCCGAGGTGATCAACACCGATCCCTACGGCGAGGGCTGGATGCTCAAGGTGGAGCCCACCGGCGACACCGCCGGCCTGCTCGACGAGGCGGCCTACACGGAGTTCACCAAGGGCCTCTGACGCCGGCATCTGCCTCGGTCTCGCCCCTTCGAGACCTCTTCTGAAGGCAGCCTGGCCCTGGAGTCGCGCGCCGGCTGCCTGGCCGCGCCGCCTGCCCGCGCCGCCCTTCCACGACTGCGGCGGCACCCTCCGGCTGGGTTCTCGACCCCGCCCGGTAGACTCGGAGCGAGTTGACCGAGCACCGCTACCTTCCGCTCTCGCCCGCCGACCGGGCGACCATGCTGGAGGCGGTCGGGAAGCCCTCCCAGGAGGCGCTGTTCGAGTCGGTGCCGGCCGAGCTGCGCCGGGGCGTCGAGCTCCCGGACGGGCTCGCGGAGGCCGAGCTGGTGGATTACTTCACCGAGCTGGCGCGGGAGAACCAGGACCTGACCCGGCTCGACAGCTTCCTCGGCGCGGGCGCCTACCGGCGCTTCATCCCCGCGGCCGTCAGCCAGGTCATCTCGCGGCCGGAGTTCTTCACCGCCTACACCCCGTACCAGGCTGAGGCCAGCCAGGGCTGGCTGCAGACGATCTTCGAGTTCCAGTCGATGATCGCCGAGCTGACCGCGCTGCCGGTGGCCAACGCGTCGATGTACGAGGCGGCGACCGCGCTGGCGGAGGCGGCGGTGATGGCCGTGAGCCACACCGGGCGGCACCACGTCACCGTCGCCGGCGCGGTCCACCCCGAATACCTGGCGGTGCTGCGCACCTACGGGGCGGGGCGCGGGTTCGATGTCGCGGCCGTGGGGTCGGGCGGACCGGCGGCGGCCGGTGGATCGGCCGCGGCGGACGGGCCGGCGCCGGGCCCGGGCACCGGCCGCGCCGATCTCGCCGCGCTCGAGGCATCTGGCCTCGACCGGACCGCCGCCGTCATCTTCCAGAACCCCAACTTCCTGGGCCAGCTCGAGCCGGCCCAGGCGCTCTGCGACGCCGCCCACCGGCACGGCGCGCTGGCCGTCGTCGCGGCCGACCCGGTGTCGCTGGCGGTGCTCGAGGC
>DASZGP010000015.1:0-8056 GCA_035938695.1 Candidatus Dormiibacterota bacterium
CAGGCGGGTGGAGGCTCATTCCGCCACCAGCTCGGGGTGCCGCCCCAGGTACTCCAGGGCCTCGGCCTCATGGCCCGCGCCGGCGGGGAGGTCGCCGTCCAGGACGGCGTCGAGGAGCGCCCGCTGGACCCTGCCGATCCAGGGCCCGGGGCCGCGGCCGAAGCGCTCCATGAGGGCGTCGCCGGTCAGTGGCGGGACGGCGCGGCGGACCTCGTCGGCGCCCAGGGCGTGGATGCGGGCCTCGAGGTCGCCCAGCTTGCGCGCCGCCTCGGCCTCCGGGTAGGCGCTGGCGGCGGTGTCGACCCGGGTCAGCTCCAGCAGCGCCGGCAGCAGCTCGTCGGCGTCGCGGACCAGGCGCCGCACCGCGCCGTCGCTCCAGCCCTGCGGGTCGTACTGGACCGGCCGCATGTGCAGCTCGACCAGGCGGGCCACGGCGTCCACGACCTCGTTGCTGAAGCGCAGCCGGCGGAGCGCCTCCCGGGCCAGCTCGGCGCCCACCTCGGGGTGACCCAGGAAGGTGACGCGGTCGCCGTCGCGGGCCGCGGTGGCCGGCTTGCCGGCATCATGGAAGAGCACGGCGAGCCGCGCCACCAGCAGGTCGGGGCCGGTGAGCCGCGGCGGGGCGGTGGCCTCCAGGGCGTCCAGGGTGTGCTCCAGGACGTCGCGGTCGTGGAAGCCGGTCTGCTCCACCCCGGCCATGGCCTCGACCTCGGGCAGGATCGGCGCCAGCATCCCCATCGCCCGCATCAGGCGCAGGGCCCGGCCCGGGTGCGGCGAGAGCAGCATCCTGCGCAGCTCTTCGGTGATCCGCTCCACGCTGACCACGGTTCCCGGCTGCAGCCGGGGCAGGCAGGCGGCGATGGCCGGCGGGATGTCCTGGTGGAGCGAGAACTCCAGGGTCGCCGCGAACCGCACCGCGCGGACCATCCGCAGGGGGTCCTCGCTGAACGTCTCCCGGGCCGGCAGGGGGGTGCGCAGGAGGCGCGCGTCGAGGTCCGCCAGCCCCAGGCCGGTGACGTCGGAAACCTCGCCGTCGAAGTCGCTGAGCAGCGCGTTGGCGGTGAAGTCGCGGCGCCAGATGTCCTCCTCCAGGGTCCCCGGGCGGACGTCCGGCTTGCGGCTCCCGGGGTCGTAGCGCTCGGCCCGCGCCGACACGAACTCGACCAGGAAGTCGCCCCAGGCCACCTGGGCGGTGCCGAAGCGCTCGAACACGACCGGCTCCCGGGTCCCCAGCCGGGCGGCCACGGCGCGCGCCAGCTCCAGGCCGGCGCCGCGCTCGACGACCACGTCGAGGTCCTTGCAGTCGCGGCCCAGCAGCCGGTCCCGGACGTAGCCTCCGACCAGCGACGCCCGGGCGCCGAGGCGCACGGACTCCTCGCGCAGCGCGGCCAGCAGCGGCTCCAGCCCGGCCTGGTGGGTCAGACGCATGGAGTGGAAGCTATCAGCCACGCCGCCCGCCGCGACCGGGGTCGGTGGGGAACCGGTCGGGGCCGGCTCCCTACCGCGGGTCCCGACCTAGCCGGTGGTACGGGTCAGGCAGTCCACCAGCGAGCGGTCGCACATGATCGGGTTGGAGGTGCAGTTTACCGGGGTGATCGGTCCCTGGGCGCCGGCCATGTCCAGCTCGCCGTCGGCCAGCCGCCGGATGGTCTCGGTGCGCAGGCCGAGACGGCGCCAGTGCTGCTTGGTCATTCCTTGTCCTCCCGGTTCTCACCGGTCCTTCCCTTCCCCACCCGGTGAGGGTGGGCGGGCGGCGCGGGCCGCCCACCGGTGATTCTGGGGCGGCGGCACCAGGCGGTCAACCTCCCGTCACAGCGCTCGAACCCGCGGGCCGCTGGACAGCGTCATCAGCGCGAGCAGGGCGGCGGCCAGGCAGAGGACCGCGGCGGCCGTGAAGATCTCGTGGTACTCGGCCAGCAGGGCGGCGGTGAGGCGGGCGTCGAAGGCCGCGGACTGGGCCGCGAAGTCGGGGGCGCCAGGGACCAGGCGCAGGGCCGGACCGGAGTTGAAGAGCTGGTAGAAGCGGCGCAGGCCGAGGGCGGTGAGCGCCGACAGGCCGAGGAGCATCCCGACCGTGCGGGCCAGGACGGCCAGGCTGCTGGCCACCCCGTGCTCGACGTCCCGGGCGCGGTCCAGGATGGCCGCCGCCAGCGGCGCGATGACCAGGCCGAAGCCGAGGCCGCCGAGCCCCAGGGTCAGGTCGGCGGCCGGCAGGCCAAGCGGGCGGGCGGCCAGCGAGCCGGCGTCCCAGCGGGCCATCAGGACGAAGGCGGCGGCGGCGGCGAGCAGCCCGGCCACGGCGACGGCGCGGTACCCGGCGCGCTGGGCCAGCCAGCCGCCGGCCAGAGCGCCGATGGGGATGGCGAACATGAAGCGGGCCAGCAGCAGGGCGCCGTGGAGCTGGTCCAGGCGGTAGACCCCGCGGGCCAGGATGGGCACGTCGACCAGCGCCACCATCAGCCCGGCGCCGACCAGGAGGTTGGCGGCCAGAGCCCCGACGAAGGCCCGGCTGCGAAGCAGGTCCCGGCCGACCAGCGGGTCGGCCACGGTGGCCTGGCGGCGGGCGAAGAGCAGCAGCGCGCCGGCACCGGCAATTCCGAGCGGGACGAACTGCGGTCCCACGGCCCGGACCGCGGGGTCGTCGGGGTATAGAGCGATGACCAGCAGCCCCAGGCCGAGGCCGAGGAGGAGCCCGCCCAGGAGGTCGACGCGAGGCGCCGGCTGGAGGGGCGCCCCGCCAGCCGCGACGCCCGGTCCGCCCGGCCCGGCGCGCCGGCCGGCCAGCAGCCAGCCGGCGGCGCACAGCGCCACCAGCGGGAGGTTGGCCCAGAAGACCGCGCGCCAGCCCCCGATGGACGCCGCCACCTGGGCCAGGGCGGCGCCGTACAGCGGGCCGAGCACGCTGCCGGTCTCCTGCAGCGCCGCCACCGCCCCCAGGGCGGGAGCCCGGCCGCCGGCGGGATAGAGGTCGGCCGCCAGCGCCAGGGCCACCGGCACCAGCGCGCCGCCGCCCAGGCCCTGCAGCACCCGGCCGGCGACCAGCCAGGGCAGCCCCAGGCCGTCCAGCCCGATCGGGCCCAGGGTGGCGCCGGGATCGCCCTGTCCGAGCAGGCCGGCGCTGGCGGTCAGCGCCGAGCCCGCCGCGAACAGGCCCAGGCTGAGGAGCAGCACCCGCCCGCGGCCCTGGCGGTCGGAGACCGCCCCGAGCAGGGGCATGGCCACGATGTAGCCCAGCAGGAAGCCGGTGATCACCGGCGTGGCGCGCTCCAGGCGGTCCGCGGGCAGGCCCAGGTCGGCCATCATCCGGCCCAGCAGGGTCACCACCACGTAGGCGTCGAGCGCCGCCACGAAGAGCGCCAGGGCGACCGCGCCGAGGAGGAGTCGCCGCCCCCTGGACGTCACGGCTCAGACGGGCTTGGCGATGGTGACCGCGGCGCCGAAGTCGCGGAAGTGGACGTCGAGCGAGCTCTGGTTGCTGTCGTAGAGCGCGCCCTCCAGGCGGATGCGCCGGAGCAGGCTGCTGGAGGCGTCGACCCACATCGTGGCGTGGATCGGGCCGGTCGGCTTGAGCACCGTGATGACCTGCGCCACCTGGTCGGCGGTGAAGCCGGCGGCCAGCTTGTAGCAGTCGTGGCCGTCGACGCTCTCGTGACCCATCGCGGTCGCCCCGGTGCCCGTGGGCAGCACCCCGGGCAGCCCGCTGGTGGCGTCGAGGAGACGGCCGAAGTCGGGCAGCGCGCTGAGCTCGGAGCTGCCGGTGAGGTCCTGCCAGCCCAGCAGCGGCACCTTCAGGTAGGTGCGCGACGCCAGGGTGATGACCTCGAAGTCGACCACCGCGTCGCCCCGGCGGGCCTTCACCGTGGTGTCGCTGTCGGCGGGCCGGTGGAAGCTGCCGTGGGCCGAGACCAGGGTGAACCCGAAGGACTGCGCGCCCGGTCCGAAGGCGGCGTTGGCGGTGACCGTGGTGGTGCCGGCCATGGCGTGCCCGGCGTCGCGCAGCACCTTGCCCGGGTCGTACGCCGCCGGCGCGCCGCAGGCCGCCAGGGAGCCGGCGGCGAGGGTGGCCGCCAGCAGGGCCGGGAGAGAGGCAGCGCGCCGCACCATGGCAGTCTAGCCGCCGCCCCGCCGGCGCCGGAGGTCGCCGTCGCGGATCGTCAGGTGGGTGGCGTCGAAGTACTCCAGCAGCGGCACCGCCGTGCGCCGGGAGGTGCCCAGCAGGTCGCGCGCGGCGGCGACGGTGATCGTGGCGCCGCCCGCCAGCGCCTCCGCCAGGCGCCGCCGGGCCTCGCCCACGGCCTCCGGCAGCAGCACCAGGTCAGGCGCCACCCTGACCACCTGGCCGGTCTCCTCCAGGTGCTGGCGGAGGGCGTCGGTCAGCCCCCGCCGGGCCAGCTCGGGCACCGGCGGGGGCGACAGCGGGGTCACGGCCAGCGCCGCCAGGACCGCCTCGACGGCGGCCCGCTCGGCGGCGGTCGGGGTGGGCACGAAGCCCGGCAGGGCGACCAGGGCCGGGCCCGTGGGGACCTCGGGGATGCCGGTGGCAGCCGGGGCGCCGGCGGCGGCCGGGTCGCCGGTGGCGGCCGGGACGCCGGCGGCCCCCGCGGGCCGGATGCCGGCTCCGGCCCGGACCAGGGCGCCACGGGCGGTCATCGCGTCAACGGCATCGGCCAGGGCGCGGCCACGCATCGCCAGCTTGGCGCCCAGCGCCTCCCGTGGCGTCCCGGCGCGCAGCGGGTTGGCGCGGTGAAACGCCTCGACCGCGGCGACGGCGATCGCCTCCAGGGCCATCCATCGCTCGATCGCGTACAGGCGCCCGACGCGCGGCGCGGCGCCGGCGGCGTCGCCGGTGGGCACGACCTCGCCCGCCGCGACCAGCGCCGCCAGCCGCTCCTCGACCTCGCCCGCCGCCATCCCCAGGAGGCTCGCCAGCGCCGCCGGCTCGATCCCCTCGCGCGCCTTGCGGACCTCCTCCAGGACCCGCCCGCCGGTCTCCATCCGCCGGGTCAGCGCGGCGACGGTGCCGCGGTCGGCGCGCCGGCGGGCCGGCGGCGCGGCGTCCAGCACCACGCCGCCGCCCAGCGTCTCCGCCGGCGAGGGGCGGCGGATCACCGCGCGGTCGCCGTCGCGGACGGCGACCGGACGCGCCAGCCGGAGCTGGACGAAGCCGGACGCGCCCGGCGCCAGCATCTCGGCTTCGAGCAGGACGGCGCGGGCGACCACCTCGTCGGTGCCGGCGTGGAGGACCACGCGGTCGTTGTGGCGCAGCGGCGGGGCCCCGGCCAGGACCCGCAGGCGGAGGTCCAGGCGGTCGGTCTGGCGCAGCGTCCCGGGCGGCGCCAGCACCTGGCCGCGGCGGACGTCGGCGGCATCCAGGCCCTGGAGGTTGGCCGCCACCCGGCTACCGGCCTGGGCCTGGTCGACCTTCCGGCCGTGCTGCTGCAGGCCCCTGATCCGGGCCCGGCGGGGCCGGCCGCCGGGGCCGGGGAGCAGCTCCACCTCCTGCCCCTGACGCAGCCCGCCGTCGACCAGGCTGCCGGTGACCACGCTGCCGAATCCGGCCATGGTGAAGCTGCGGTCGACCGGCAGGCGGGGACGGCCGCGGTCGACGGGCGGCGCCAGGCCGACCAGCCGGGTGACCCCTGCGATCACCTCCTCCAACCCCTGCCCGGTGGGCGGCGAGACGGCGACCACCTCAGCCCCGATGCCCCGGCGCGACAGCTCGGCGAGGACGTCGGCGCGCGCCATCTCGACCATCGCGGGGTCGACCAGGTCGACCTTGGTCAGGGCCACCAGCAGGTGCTCGACGCCCAGCAGGTCGAGGATGTCGAGGTGCTCCCGGGTCTGCGGCATGACCCCCTCGTCGGCCGCCACCACCAGCACCACGGCGTCCATCCCGTGGACCCCCGCCAGCATGTTGTGGAGGAAGCGCGAGTGCCCCGGGACGTCCACCATTCCCACCCGCCGGCCGCTGGGCAGATCGAGGTGGGCGAAGCCCAGGTCGATGGTCATGCCCCGCCGCTGCTCCTCGGCGAGGCGGTCGGGGTCGATCCCGGTGAGGGCCCGGACCAGGGTCGACTTGCCGTGGTCGACGTGCCCCGCGGTGCCGACGATCGCCAGGGTCAGGCCCCCGGGAGAGCGCGGCGGAGGGCGGCGAGAAGGGCCTCATCCTGCTCTGGAAGCACCGTCCGGGGGTCGAATATGACGCGGCCGGCCGCGATCCGCGCCACCACCGGCGGGTCGCCGGCGCGGAGGCGGGCGGCCAGGCGCGTGGCGCTGCCGGCGCGCACCGCCAGGCCGAAGCCGCCCAGCGTCTCGCCCGGCAGGGCGCCGCCGCCAACGGTGGACTCGACCTCGACGACCTCAGCCTCGACGACCTCAGCGCGAGCGGCGCCGGTCGACGTCCCTGGCGCCCTGGCGGCGCGGTCTCCCGCCGGCGCCGGGAGCGCCGCCGCCCAGGCCGCGGCGCGCCGCCGCGTCTCCTCCACCGGCGCCAGGATCATGCGCCAGACCGGCAGCTCGGTCGCGGCGGTGCCGCGCAGGTAGGCGCCCAGCGTCGCCTCCAGGGCGGCCAGGGTCAGCTTGTCGGGACGCAGCGCCCGGTACAGCGGATGCCGGCCCAGCCGGGCCACCAGGTCGGCGCGCCCGGCCAGGATGCCGGCCTGGGGCCCGCCGAGCAGCTTGTCGCCGGAGAAGCAGACCAGGTCGGCGCCGGCCGCCAGCGCCGCGCCGACCGTCGGCTCGGGCGCCAGACCGGCGGCGGCGGTGTCCAGCAGGGCGCCCGAGCCGAGGTCCTCGACGGCCAGCACGCCGCGCTCGCGCGCCAGGGCGGCGAGGCCGCCCAGCGGGGCAGCGTCGGTGAAGCCGACCACCCGGTAGTTGGAGGTGTGGACCTTGAGCAGCATCGCCGTGCGCGGCCCGATGGCCTCGGCGTAGTCGTCGACGCGGGTCCGGTTGGTGGTGCCGACCTCGACCAGGCGGGCCCCCGACGCCCGCATCACGTCGGGCAGGCGGAACGACCCGCCGATCTCGATCAGCTCGCCGCGGGAGACGATCACCTCGCGCCCCTTGGCCAGCGCCGCCAGCAGCAGCAGGAGGCTGGCGGCGTTGTTGTTGACCACCACGGCGGGCACGCCGACCAGGGCCTCGAAGGTGGCGCTCAGACTGCCGGCCCGGTCCCCCCGGCGGCCGCGGTCGAGGTCGAGCTCCAGGCTGGAGAAGCCGCCGGCGACCGCCGCCACCCTCGCCAGGGCGAGATCCGAGAGCGGCGCCCGTCCGAGGTTGGTCTGCAGGATCACACCCGTGGCGTTGATCACCGGCCGCAGGGTGCCGGCGAGCAGCGCCGCGGCCTCGGCCGCGATCGCGCCGGCCAGGTCGGCGACCGAAAGCGCGGACACCACGGCGGCGGCGGCTGCCCCGCCCTCCAGCATCCCCCGCACCGCCTCCAGCCGCCGCCGGGCCAGCGCCGTCAGCAGCGGCCGCAGCCCCTCGCCGGCGTCCGGCAGCGTCGCCAGGGCCTCCGCCACCACGGCGTCCACCGCCGGCAGGGCCCGCCGGGGGTCGGCCGCGCTCACCCGCAGGGGAACGCGATCGGGACGCCGAGCAGGTTGGCGACGGGGGTGACGATCGCGCCGAGCACCACCGCGATGAAGTTGGGGAACCCGAGCTGGGGCAGCACGAAGGCGAACAGGAAGAAGCCGATCAGGATCGCCTGGCGGTTTCTCTCGATCTGCCACAGCAGCCGCGGGTTGCGCCGGGTGAGGCCGGTGCGGATCAGCTCGAAGCCGTCCAGCGGCGGCACCGGGATGAGGTTGAAGACCATCAGGAAGAGGTTGAGGCTGTAGACGTAGAACAGTTCGCTGGTCAGCAGCTGGAGCGGGCTGGAGCTGAGCGAGCAGCCGGTGTCGAAGGTCTGGGTGCCCAGGATGGTGGTCCCCGCCAGGAGCCGCAGCGGCACCGAGATCGCCACCGCGATGGCCAGGTTGGTGAACGGCCCGGCCACCGCCACCAGCAGCCGCGACGCCGGCCCCCGCAGCTTGGCCGGGTTGATCATCACCGG
>DASZGP010000016.1:0-3886 GCA_035938695.1 Candidatus Dormiibacterota bacterium
TGAGCCGGCGGGACCGGGTGGCGGCCCGGCCCGCGCCTTCGCGGCTAGAATCCGAGCCCCGATGACCGAAGGCCCGCACCGCCCCGCTCCGCTCCCGGTCAGCCTGGTCGGCGCCGGGCCGGGAGACCCCGAGCTGCTGACCGTCCGCGCGGCCCGCCTGCTGGCCGCCGCCGACGCGGTGTTCCACGACGAGCTGGTCAGCCCCGCGGTGCTGGCGCTGGCCCGTCCGGAGGCCGAGCTGGTAGCGGTCGGCCACCGCGCCGGGCGCCGCCGGCGGCCGGTCGCCGAGGTGGTGGCGGCGATGGCCCGGGCCGCCCGCGCCGGACGCCGGGTGGTCCGCCTCAAGGGCGGCGACCCCTACCTCTTCGGGCGCGGCGCCGAGGAGGCGGAGGAGCTGCTCCGCCTGGGCCTGGCCTTCGAGGTGGTGCCGGGGATCAGCTCGGCCCTCGCCGGACCGGCCGCCGCCGGCATCCCCCTGACCCACCGCGAGCTGGCCAGCTCCGTCACCATCGTCACCGGCCACGCCGCCGAGGGCGAGGGGCGGGTCCGCTGGGACCGCCTGGCCACGGCCTCCGACACCCTGGTGGTGCTGATGGGCGCCGGCCGCCTGGCCGCCCTGGCCGAGGACCTGGTCGCCGCCGGCCGCGACCCCGCCACCCCGGCCGCGGTGGTCATGGCGGCCACCACCCCGGGGCAGCGCCAGGTCGTCGCGCCGCTGGCGGCGATCGCGGAGGCCGCCGCCGCCGCCGGCCTGGAACCGCCGGCGCTGCTGGTGGTCGGCCCGGTGGTGCGCCTGGCCACGGTCCTCGGCGCCCCGTCCGCGACCTGAATCGCCGCCCCGTCGCCGGCTATGGCGAGGACAAATCCACGGATCGGAGGTTGACGGTGTAAACCAGGTTGTGATACAGTCCCGCCCACGGATCGGCGGCGAGGGGTCCTCGCCGGACATCGAGGAGGGACATGCGCGGGCAGGGCGGACAGTCGACTCTGGAATGGGTGATCGGCGCCGCCGTCATCCTGGGGACGCTGGTCGTCGGCATCCTGGCCTGGAACCAGGGGCTGGTGGCCAAGATCGGCTCGATGGTCCAGGAGCTGGTCGGAGTCCACTGATGCGGGCCCGCCGCCAGGCCGGCCAGGAGGCGCTGCAGTCGATCTTCGCGGTGTCCTTCATCCTGGTGCCGGTCCTGTTCTCGACCATCGAGCTGGGCGACCTGCTCCACCTCTGGATCGGCCAGCAGGCGGCCGCGGCGGCCGGCGCCCGGGTCGCCGGCGAGGTCGGGGAGGACGGCCCCGAGGTCCGCCGGCGGATCGCCGACGAGCTCCGCGGCGCGGGGGTCGATCCGGCGCTGTGCAGCGTGACCGTGGTGCCCGTGCGGGCCGCCTGGCACGACCCGATCACCGTCACCATCACCTCGCGCCGGCACCTCGGCGTGCCCTTCCTCTTCCAGCGCGACCTGACCCTGACCGCCTCCTTCACGGCTCGCGGCGAGGTCAACCATTGAGCGCCGGCGGTCGCGCCGGCCAGAGCACCCTCTACGCCATCCTCCTGATGCCGACGCTGCTGATGGTCCTGTCGCTGGTGGCCGACGTCGGCTCGCTGCAGGTCGAGCGCGTGCGCCTGCGCTGGGCGCTGGATACCGCGCTGGTCGACGCCGTGGGGGAGGTCGACCAGCCGGCCTACGCCGCCACCGGCCGGCTGCGCCTGGGGCCGGAGGCCGACGGCGTCCTGCGCCGCTACCTGGTCGCCAACCTGGAGTCGATCCGCCCGCTCCTGGCCGGCGCCACGCCGGAGTCGGTGGCGGAGGGCGCCGAGGTGGTGGTGGCGAACGACGTCCCGGCGGCCGACCCCTTCAGCGGGCGGCGCCTCGACCGCCCGGCGATCAGCGCCCGGATCAGGGCGCCGTTCCGGCTCGGCCTGGTCGGGCTGGCCGGGCTGCCGTCGGTGCAGACGCTGACGGTCAGCGCCGATGCCGAGGTCCGCGGGGACCGGTGAGGGGCCCGACCCAGCGGCGCGCGAGGGGCGAGCGCGGGTCGCCCGCGGCGATGGCGGGGCGCCCGCGGTGAGCGTGCGCGCCGTCTACCTGGGCCTCTTCCTGGTCCTGTCGCTCGCCGCCGGGGCGATCTACTACGCGGGCACCCGGGAGGCCACGGTGGTCGTCGCCCGCGGCGACCTGCGGCCCGGGGCGCAGCTCACCGAGACGGCGCTGGCGGTCCGGCGGGTCTCGCCGGCCGCGATCCCCCCGGGCACGGCGAGCAGCCTCGACGAGGTGTTGGGACGCTACGTCGCCTGGCCGGTGCTGGACGGCCAGTACCTGCCCCTGCGGGCCCTGGCCCGCGACCGCGCCGCCCTGATCTCCGCCGACCTCCAGGTGCCGCCCGGCTACCACGCGATCTCGCTGGCGGTCAGCGCCGCCGACGCCGTCGGGGGGGCCGTGCGGCCGGGCGACCACGTCGACGTCCTGGCGGTGGCCAGGAACCAGGCCCCGGGCGCCTCGCCGGCCCCGGCCGCGCTGCTCGGCAGCCACGTCCTGGTGCTCGGCCTGCGCACCGACACCGGGCAGCCGCTGGACCTCGCCACCGGCGCCACCGGCCGCGGCCTGGACTTCGCCAGCGCCCGCATCGGCAGCATCCTGATCGCGGTCTCCGGCGACGACGAGAGCCGCTACGCCACCGCCTCGGCGACCTCCAGCTTCACCGTGGTCCTGGACCTGTGATCGCCCGTTCGGTGGCCGCCGCCCGATCGCTGGCCGGCGGGCCTCGGACCGCGCCGTCCCCCTTCCCCCTGGCCCTCCGCCGCGGCGACCAGCCCGCCATCTTCGGCACCGACGGCGGCCGCACCCACGCCATCGTGGCGACGGTCTCGCGCGACGTCCTGGAGGCGTCGCCCGAGTCCCGCCGCCGCCTCGCGGAGCGCTTCGAGGACCTCCTGGCCTCGCTCGACGCCGGCCTCCAGATCCTGGTCCAGAGCCGCCCCACGGACTTCGCCGCCGTCGCCGATCCCGCGCTCCGGCGGCGCCTCCTGCGCCTGCCCGGGCCGCGCCTGGAGCGGCGGGTCAGCCTGGTGCTGACGGACACCCCCGCCGGCATCGACCGGCTCCGGGCCCTGCTGGGCCGGCGCGGCGCCGCCCCGCCCGACGAGGACGGCGCCCTGGCCCCACCGGACGCAGCCCGCCTGCTCGCCGCCGCGGAGACCCTCGCCGCCCAGCTCACCGCCATGGGTCTCGCCGGCGAGGTCCTCCGGGGCCGCGCCCTCGACCGCCACCTGGACGCCGCCCTGCCCCCGATCGTCGCCCGCCCCGGCGCCGCCGCCAGGTGGGCCGAGCACCCCGGCCACCTCGACCTGGACGGCGAGATCAGCCGCAGCTACCGGCTCGACGCCTTCCCCGGCGCCGAGCTGGACGTCGGCTGGCTCGGTGCGCTGGTCGACCTGCCGTTTCCCTACGACCTCGCCATCCACGCCGAGCTGCTGCCGGCGCCGGCGGTGCTGCGCCTGCTCAACCGCCGCATCCGCGACCTGGAGGCCAGCCATCTCGGCGGCGCGACCGCCGATCCCCTGGTCGAGGCCGGGCTGCCGGACGCCCGGGGCCTGCGCCGCGAGGTGGCCGCCAACCAGCGGGCGGCGCTGGCGGTGTCGGTCTGCCTGACCGTCCTGGCGGCCTCTCCGGAGGAGGCCGCCGAGCGGGGCCGGATGGTCGAGGACGCCGCCTCGCGCTGCCTGGCGACGATGCTCCCGGCGACCTTCCAGATGGCCGCCGGGCGCCTCGCCACGCTCCCGCTCGGCACCGACCCCCTCGACCGCCCCCACGTCCTCCCCGCCGACGCCGCCGCCACGCTCTACCCCTGGACCTGGGAGGATCTGGTCCAGCCGGCCGGCCACCTTCTCGGC
>DASZGP010000017.1:0-4542 GCA_035938695.1 Candidatus Dormiibacterota bacterium
GAAGCGCTCAAAGGGGTACAAGACAGACCAACCTCCAGGGACTGGTGGAAACGTGGTGGGGAGCCCCTGAATACCCAGAAGCTATTATGCCCAACCCACCGGCCCCCTGGCCGATTCCGAACGTGGGGGGAAACCCGGCCAAACGGACGGGCCGGGCGGGCCGCCGGCGAGGGTGCGTAAGAACCCGCGTTAGCGCCCCGGCCCGGCCTCGGAACAGTCTTTTAACAACTCTTGACATCTCGCCGAAACGGGAGTGAGGATGCCCTCCAAAGACCCGAGGAAGGAATGCGTCGGAGACATGATTCCGGGGGGTTGTCAGATGGCTTCTGAGGCGGTGCTCGCGGGTACCGCGGAGCCCACGCCGGAGGCGCGCGCCGGAGAGTGGACCGGCGCCGCGGCCGCCGCCCTGGCGCGGCTGCGCGCGGACCCGGTACGCCGCGCCCGCGCCGCCCAGCTGCTCTTCGGGCTGGGCACGCTGGCCGCCCTGGCGGTGGCCGCGCTGGGAGACGACCCGCTGGGGCCCAGGGTCGCGCCGGTGCTCCTGCTGGCCGGGCTGGGCCTGCTCTGCCTGGAGGCCGCGGCGCGCGGAGCGGGGGCGATGTGGAGCCGGCGGGGAGAGGGGCGGCCGCCCGCGCCGGGCGGGACCGGCGCGGCCGCCCGGGGGGCCCGCGACCGGGCCACCGCCGAGGACGTCGCGCGCGACCGGCTCGACGAGCAGCTCCGCCTCCAGGCCCTCCAGGACCCGCTGACCAACCTGGCCAACCGCGCGCTGCTCCGCGACCGCGTCCAGCACGCCCTGGCCCACGCCAACCGCCACGTCTCGACCTGCGCCGTCCTGGCCCTCGACATCGACGACTTCCGGACCCTCAACGAGGGCCTCGGGCACTCCAGCGGCGACCTCCTGCTGGCCGCCGTGGCCCGCCGCCTGCGCCGCTGCCTGCGGCCCGAGGACACCGCGGCGCGACTGGGCGGCGACGAGTTCGCGGTGCTCCTGGAGCAGCTCGGCGACGTCGGCGAGGCGCTCCAGGTCGCCCAGCGGATCCTGGACTCCATGCACATCCCCTTCGAGGTCGCCGGCCAGCCGCGCTTCATCAGCCTCAGCATCGGGATCGCCCACAGCGGCCAGACCGGCATGAAGGTCGACCAGATCCTCGGCGGCGCCGACATCGCCCTCCACTCGGCGCGGCGCGCGGGCCGGGGCCACTGCGTGGTCTACGAGCCCGGCATGCACCAGGAGGTGCTCGACCGCGCCACTCTGGAGAACGACCTGCGGGCGGCGGAGCGGCGCGGCGAGCTGCGGGTCCACTACCAGCCCGAGGTCGACCTGGTCAGCGGCCGGATCCTGGCGGTCGAGGCCCTGGTCCGCTGGCAGCACCCGGTCCGCGGCCTGGTCCCGCCGGACCGCTTCGTGCCCCTGGCCGAGGAGACCCGCCTGATCTCGGCCATCGACGAATGGGTGATGCGCACCGCCGCCGCCCAGGCGGCGGCCTGGAACCGCGCCGGCCTGGGTCCGCTGCGCCTCTCGGTCAACGTCTCCGCCGGCGAGCTGACCGACGACGGCCTGGTCGCCCGGGTCGCCGCCGTCCTGGCCGACACCGGCCTGGAGCCCGGGCTGCTGGAGCTGGAGGTGACCGAGAGCACGGTGGCCCCCCGCGAGGACGCGCTGACGGTGCTGACCGCGATCCGGGCGCTCGGCGTGCGGGTGGCGATCGACGACTTCGGCGTCGGCTACTCGATGTTCAGCCGGCTCCAGCGCTTCCCGATCGACAAGCTGAAGATCGACCGCTCCTTCGTCGCGGAGATCAACGGCGCCGACGAGGACGTGCCGATCCTGGCCGGGATCATCGCCCTGGGCCACAGCATGGGGCTGGAGGTGCTCGCCGAGGGGATCGAGACCGAGGCCCAGCGCAGGTACCTGCGGCGGGTCGGCTGCGAGCAGGGGCAGGGCTTCCTCTTCAGCCGCCCGGTCGAGGCCGAGGAGGTCGAGGGGATGCTGGGGGCCGAGGCCGGTCGCCAGGGCAGCCCGTTGCCGCCGGAGCTGGCGGCCTTCCCGGCCTGACCCCGGCTAGTCGTCCTCGTCGGTGTAGTCGGCGTACTCCTGGCGGGGCTCCTCCTGGAAGCCCTGGGGGCGCTCCTGGAGCTGCTTGAGGGAGAGCGAGATGCGCCGCCGCACCTTGTCGGCGTTGAGGACCATGACCTCCAGCTGCTCGCCGGGCTTGACCACGTCCTCGGTCTTCTCGACGTGGTCCCAGGTCAGCTCCGAGATGTGGAGCAGGCCCTCGATGCCGTCGTCGAGCTGCAGGAAGGCGCCGTACTTCTTGGTCTTGGTGACCTCGCCGTGGACGATCGAGCCCTGGGGGAAGCGCTGCTCGATGGTCTCCCAGGGATCCTCCGACATCTGCCGCAGGGAGAGCGAGATACGCGACAGCTCGTGGTCCAGCTTGATCACCTTGACCTCGACCTCGTCGCCCACCGAGAGCACCTCGTTGACCGAGTTGACCCGGTCCCAGGAGAGCTCGCTGATGTGGATCAGGCCGTCGGCCCCGCCGAGGTTGACGAAGGCGCCGTAGGTGGTCAGGCCGGATACCCGGCCCTTGACCACGTCGCCGACCTTGAGCTTCTCGAACAGCTCCTCGCGCTGGCGGGCGCGGTCCTCGTCCATGGCCGCCTTCTGGCTGACGATCAGGCGGTTGCGCTTGCGGTTGACCTCCAGGATCTTGACCTGGATCTTCTCGCCCAGCAGCTCCTCGGGGGTGTTGGCGTACTGGCGGCTGACCTGGCTGGTGGGCAGGAAGCCGCGCAGACCCAGGACGTTGACGATCAGGCCGCCCTTGTTCTGCTCGCGGACCTCGGCGTCGACGACCTCGCCGGCCGACTCGCGCTCGGCGGCCAGGGTCCAGATGCCCTCGGCCTTGGCCCGGCGCAGGGAGAGGACGACGTTGCCGTCCTCGTTCTCCGGCTGGAGGACGAAGACCTTGATCTCGTCGCCCTCCACGAGCTGGATCGCGGTGGGGTCGCCGCGCATCCCCAGCTCGCGGTTGGAGATGACGCCTTCGGACTTCGACCCGATGTCCACCAGGACCTCGTCGGGATCGACGCGGACCACCGTGCCGTCGACGATGTCGCCGTGGCTGAGCTGGCGGATGTTGTGGTCTTCGAGGTCGAGGTAGTCCTGCATCGTGAGGACGCCCTCGAGCGAGGGCCGGACCGGAGCTTCGGTTTGGGTCAAGGGATTGGTGCCTCCTGGCGCGCGCCGGAAACCTCTGAGGTATTCGAGCGCTTTACCGGCCGCGATTCAGACGAGGTGGCGCGGGCGGCCGGATGCCCCTGCAAAAATTTCCCCTCCCGGCAGGGCCGACCGGTCGGACAAGGCGCGATTCTAACACCCGTCCCCCGTTCCGGCCCAGCTCGGGGCCGACGCGACGGTCAGACCACCAGGGTCATGGAGAGGTCGAGCGCCGGGGCCGAGTGGGTCAGCCAGCCCAGGGAGATGTAGTCGGGGCGGGCGGCGGCGTAGGCGGCGAGGTTCTCGGGGGTGACGCCGCCGGAGATCTCGGTCTCGGCGCGGCCGGCGACATGGCGCACGGCGGCGGCGGCGGCGGCCGGGGTGAAGTTGTCCAGGAGGACACGTTCGGCCCGCGCCCGGAGCGCCTCCTCGAGCTCGGCGGGATTCCGGACCTCGACCTCCACGGGCGCCTCGGGGTGGGCGTCGCGGGCGGCGGCGACGGCGGCCGCGACGCCGCCGGCCAGGCCGATGTGGTTCTCCTTGACCAGGTAGCGGTCGTAGAGCCCGCGGCGGTGGTTGACGCCGCCGCCGCAGGCCACCGCGTACTTCTCCAGGGCGCGCAGCCCCGGGGTGGTCTTGCGGGTGTCGAGCAGGCGCACCCCGGTGCCCTCGACCTGGGCCACGGCGGCCGCGGTGGCGGTGGCGATCCCGGAGAGGCGCTGCAGGAAGTTGAGGGCGGTCCGCTCGGCGGCCAGCAGCGCCAGCGCCGAGCCGCCGATCACCGCCACGTGGTCGCCGGACGCGACGTGGCTGCCGTCCATCCGGGCGGCCTCGAAGTCCAACGCCGGGTCGACCGAGTGGAAGACCGCCTCGGCGACCCGGAGGCCGGCGATCACCCCGGGAGCCTTGGCCTTGATCCGGGCCAGGCAGCGGCGGTCGGCGGGGACGGTGGCCAGGCTGGTCATGTCGCCGGGGCCGATGTCCTCCTCCAGGGCCAGGCGGATCAGCGCCGCCAGGTGCGGGTCGGCGGTGGGCGGGGGGGCGCCCGGCGCGGCCCGCGCCTCAGACCGCATCGAAGCGCGCGCCGTCGTGGCGGTCGAAGACGATGTGGCCCAGCCAGGCGTCGGCGGTCGCCGGCGCGTCGGCCCGGAAGTGGGCGCCCCGGGACTCCTCGCGGAGCAGCGCCGCCTGGCAGATCAGGCCGGCGACCCGGTGCTGGCGGCTGGCGGAGCCGTCGCCGAGGTGGGCCAGGGCGTCGCGCAGCCCGCCGGCGTCGCGGACCAGGCCGGCGCCGCGCCACATCAGGGCGGGCAGAT
>DASZGP010000018.1:0-5873 GCA_035938695.1 Candidatus Dormiibacterota bacterium
CCCAAGGCCGCCGCCACCCCAAAGGCCGCCACCACCCCAAAGGCCGCCGCCACCACCCCCAAGGTCACCACACCGACAAAGGCTGCCCCCGCCACCAAGGCCTCCGACGCACGGTCCCAGGCGGCCAAGCCAACGGCCGCCGAGCGCCGAAATCAGACCAGGGTCACGGCCTTCCGGCCGGAGTCCCGACGCAAGGCCGGCTAGTTGGTCGAGAAGCCTCCCAGCTCGACGTCCGCCACCACCAGCTGGCGGCGGGTCAGGTCGGCTTCGCGCCGGAGGGTGGCCAGCTCCATGGCCAGGCGCTCGGCGGCGGTGGGCGCCTCCAGGAGCAGCTGGCTGGACTCCAGGCTGTCGTCCAGGGTGGCGGCCACCAGGTAGGAGAGGGCCTCCGGCTCCTCGGGCAGCTCGGGCGGGCCGCTGGGGGTCCGCGAGGCGCGCTGGAGGCGCTCGACGTAGCGGCCGAAGGCCCGGCGCAGGCCGCTGCGGACGCGGTCGCTGACCTCGCCGTCCTCCTCGGGGAGGTATTCGACCTCGGCCTGGGCGTAGGGCTGGCCCTCGACGACCCGGAGGATGCGGAAGCGCGAGGCGCCGGTCACCAGCAGGTTCATGCGGCCGTCCTCGAGGCGCTGGACGTGGACGATCTTGGCCAGCGTCCCGACGTCCCGGGGGCGGGCCTGGTCGGCCACCTCGCGACCCTCGCGGATGGAGACCACGCCGAAGGTCGTGCCCGCCTCCAGGCAGTCCCGCATCATCTTCCGGTAGCGCTCCTCGAAGACGTGCAGGGACAGCGGCATGTGAGGGTAGAGGACGGTCCGCAGCATGAACAGCGGCAGGGTGGCCACGGCCAGATTCTAGGCGCGCGGACCCGGATTTCAGCTACCCGCGGTTGCGGATTCCCGCCTCCACGAAGCGCAGCGCGGCGCCCTCGGCGGCGGGGCCCAGCTCGTCGTCCCAGATCAGGTAGCGAAGGGCCACGAAGTGGCCGACGCCGAGCATGCAGTAGGCCAGCACCTCGGGGTCGTCGGCGGGCACCTCGCCGCGGCTCTCGGCCTCGCCGATGGCCCGGCCGTAGGCCTCCGCCAGGGAGGTGTAGAAGCGCCGGTAGGTGACCGAGTCGACCCGGTCGCACTCCTGGATGATCCGGTAGATGTGGCGGTGCTGGCGGATGAACTGGAAGAACGCCTTGAAGCCCAGGCGCTGCGCCTCGGCGTAGTCCCGGCCGGTGACGCTGGCCTCGCGGGTCAGGGCCCGCAGGCGAAAGCCGAGGGCGTCGACCAGGTCCAGGAAGATCTCCTTCTTGCCGTGGAAGTAGAGGTAGAAGGTCCCCTGGGCCACGCCCGCGGCGCGGGTGATCTCGGTGACGCTGGCGCCGTGGTAGCCCTTCTCCCCGAAGACCTGTTCCGCCGCCTCCAGGACCCGCTGCCGGGTCGCCTCCCCGCGGGGGGTGCTGGGCGAAAGTGAACGGGCCGTCATGTGCCACCACATTGTATGGGCGCATACCCTGGCGGCGCCTGTGCCCGGCGCCCGGGTCGACCCCGTCAGAGCCCGGCGGGGAACACGAATTCCGGCGGCGGGGAGGTGGCGCCGAGCTCCAGCACCACCTGGGTGTGGGCCTTGAGCACGATCTCGCGGGGGTCGCCGGTGTAGGGCTGGCCGTCGACGTAGGCGGTCAGGTCGCCGTTGGGCACGGGGTAGGTCGCCACCCCGTTGCGGCTCAGCGGCTGGCCCCAGACGTCGAAGAACTGCCCCAGGGTGTAGAGCCGCTGGTCCGGCGACTCGATGTGGATGATGCCGCTCTGGTCGTGGGTGTGGAGCCAGTAGAAGCAGCGCGGCTGGCCGGTGGGGTCGAGGGGGATGCCGATCAGGGCGCTGACGGTCTGGAACTTGCCGTCGAGGATGATGAAGAGGTGGGCGTGGACGTGGTACGCGACCTGCTCGTGGCTCTGGCACTGGATCCCGTCGACGTCCTGGCCCTGGCCGCCGCCGGCGGTGTCACCGACGCCCGGACCGGAGGTCGGCGAGATGGTCATCCCCGGCGTCGCCGTGGGGCTGGGCGGCTGGCCCGGGGCGATCACCACCTGGACCACCGCCGCGACCAGCAGCAGGCCCAGGAGGCCGGCCACGTACCAGACCCAGCGCGGCGGCCGCATCAGTAGTTGGGGGGGAACACATAGTAGGGCGGGGTCACCTGCCGACCGATCTCCAGGACGATCTGGCGGTGGCCGCTGAGAGGGATGTCGCGGGGGCTGCCGGAGTAGGGCTGGAGGTCGACGTAGGCCCGCACCGCGCCGGCCGTGTCGCCCATCAGGTCGTGGGTGCCGAGCCGCTGGCCCCAGACGTCGAAGAACTGGCCCAGGGTGTAGAGCCTGGGGGTCGGCGACTCGAGGTGGATCAGGCCCGTGCTGCCCACGTGGGTGTGGAGCCAGTAGTAGCAGCGCGCCTGCCCGGCCCCGTCGATGGGGATCCCGATCAGGTCCGCCAGCGGCACGGTGTGGCCGTCGATCAGGATCGTCAGGTGGGCGTGGAGGTGGTAGGCCAGCGCCTCGTTGGCCTGGCACTGGATGCCGTCGATGGTCTGTCCGGTGGCGCCGGTGACCGTACCGGTGATCGGCGACGGCCGGCTCGGCGGCGGCCGGTCGGACACCGCGGTGGGCGGCGCCACCAGCCTCATGGTCGCGACCAGGGCCAGGGAGACGACCACCCCGACGGCCCCGAGCAGGCGGAGCCGGCCGCCGCGGGTCAAGCCAGGGTGCCGCCGTCCACCGCGACCACCGAGCCGGTGACGTAGCTGCTGGCGTCGCTGGCCAGGAAGACCGCCGCCCCGGCGACCTCGTTCCACTCCCCCACCCGGCCCAGCGCGGAGGCCCGCTCGGCGCCCTCGCGGATCGAGTCGGTCTCGTAGAGCACCCGGGAGAACTTGGTCTTGATCACCGCCGGGGCGATCGCGTTGACCCTGATCCCCAGCGGCCCCAGCTCCCGGGCCATGACCCGGGTCAGCATCAGCAGGCCGGCCTTGCTGACGTTGTAGGCCGACATCATCGGTTCCGCCTTGAGGCTGGCCACCGAGCACATGTTGACGATGCAGCCGCCGGTCTTCTCCATGGTCCGGTTGACCACCTTCTGGCTGAGCACGAAGGGCGCCCGCAGGTTGATCTCCAGGGTCTTGTCCCAGGCCGCCACGTCGAGGTCCTTGAAGGGCGCGAAGGCCACGTTGGTGGCGGCGTTGTTGACCAGCACGTCGATCCGCCCGAAGCGCTCCAGGACCTGGTCCAGCATCCGCTCGACGTCGTCCTCCCGGCCCACGTGCCCGGGCACCCCGAGGACCTCGGCGCCGAGGGCGCGCAGCTCGCCGGCGGTCTCCTCCAGCTCCTCGGCCTTGCGCGCCGTGATGACCACGCTGGCCCCCCGGCGGGCGTACTCCTCGGCGATCGAGCGGCCGATGCCGCGGCTGCCGCCGGTGATCAGGGTCACCTTGCCGGCGAGCGAGAAGATGTCCTGCTTGGCCTCGACGATGGCTTCGGTCACGGGCTGCCTCCGGGGCTGTGGCTGACCGCGGGCGGCGTCCCGCCCCAGGGCCGCGCGCACCGGGATATCTTGCCATCCCCGGAATGGGCCGGTCCGGCCGCCGGTTAGGATCGAGGTGATGGACGAGCCGGGAATCACGATGTACACCACCCCGGGCTGCGGCGACTGCTACGTCGCCAAGCGCACCATGGCCCGCCTCGGCGTGCCCTACCGGGAGGTCGACATCCGCGACGACGCCGGCGCCCGCGAGGAGGTGCAGCGGCTCAACGGCGGCCTCCGCAGCGTGCCCACGATCGTCTTCCCCAGCGGCCACGTGGTGGTCGAGCCGTCGGCGCCGCAGCTGGAGGCGGTGCTGCGTCGCGAGGGCGCGCTGGCCTGAGCCGCGCCGGCCCGCCTATCGGTCGGGCTAGGGAATCCTCAGCCCCAGCTGCAGCTCCACCACCTCGACCAGCTTGAGCCCCGAGTAGGGCTTGGCGATGAAGGCGTCGAAGCCGTTGGCCAGCGCCTCCCGGCGGTCGCGCCGGGCGCTCAGCGCGCTCATCGCCAGCATCGGCTTGCCGCCCCAGCGGGGGTCGGCGCGAAGGCGGCGCATGATCTGCAGCCCGTCCTCGTCCGGGAGCACCAGGTCGATCAGGAAGATGTCGGGCTCGATGCCCTGCCCCAGGAGGCTGTCCAGGATGGCGCCGCTGGACGCGCCGAGCACGAACATCCCGGCGTACTCCAGGATCTTGGTGGTGGCGATCTCGATCTCGCGGTAGTCCTCGACCAGGCAGACCACGGGGCGGTTCAGCATCCCCCCGAGGGTAAGGCCGGAGGGCTCGGGTCAGCTACCCCGTGGGCCGAATGCCGGCTACCCCGAGGGGCTGAAGAGCAGGCTGGTGAAGAACACCCCCTCGGGCGCGGGGTCGAAGGCCACCAGCACCCGGCTGCCGCGCTGGTCGTGGGTGTCGGGGTTCCAGAGGACGTCGCCGCCCTGGCCCAGGCGAGCCTGGGAGACGTCGGTGTAGCTGACGTCACCGGCCGCCGAGAAGACCCCGCTGAGCAGCAGCAGGCTGAGGTCGTGGGCGATGGGGATCTCGTTGTAGGTGTCGCCGGCGAAGATCACCACCCGCCCCCGGCCCACCGGCAGCACGCTGATCGAGGAGTAGCCGGCGCCGGTGAAGCCCAGGACGCGGCCGCCGGCGGCGGTCAGGGGATCGATCAGGACGCCCACGGCGGTGCTCTGGAACTCCAGGTTGAGGGCCCGGGCCAGGTCGGTCGGGGTGTCGCCGTTGCGACCGGTGACCTTGCCCGGGTCGACGACGTCGGCGCCCAGGAGCCGGGACGGCCCCCCGTCGCGGAGGCTGGCGGGGTCGCGAGGATCGAAGTTCACCGACTGGTGGACGCTGTAGTAGCCGATCTCGTCCCCGCCCCAGACCAGCGTCCCGCCGGCGCCGATCCAGGGGCTGACGAGGTCGAGGTCGCGGGAGAACACCTCGGCCGGCCAGCTCCCGGTCATCATCACCAGGATCATTCCGTGGGCGGCGGCGACGTCGCGCAGGGTGGCCTCCAGCCCGCCGACGTCGACCGCCGACACCGGCCGCGTGTCCTGCCGCACCCGCAGCTCGGCGCGGACATGGTCGAGGACCCCCAACACCCCGCGGGCGGTGCTGTCGGGGCCGGGGTATCGGGGGTCGACGAAGACCCTGACCTCGGGCTGCTCGGGCGGGCGCAGCACCGGGAAGGTGACCAGGCGCATGGTCTCCTGGCCCGGCGCCGGCGTCGCGCGGAGGCGGAGGTCGGTGGCCCCGCCGACATAGGCGGCCTGGACCACGCCGATGGCGCCGGCGCGGTGGAGCAGCGGCGCCGGCCGGAAGGCGGCGGCGTCGCAGGCCACGATGGCCACCAGCAGGAGGCCGATCAGGGCCCCGACCAGGCGGCGGGCGGGGGCCCGGGGGGCGGGGGCCCGGGGGGCGGCGGCCACCGCGGCCGGCGCCACCGGGGGGCGCCGCAGGGTCCAGCCCGGGGAGGCCGGGCCGGTGGGAACACTCGGCGCGGCGGGCACGCGCGCCGGGGCCGCGGCGGCCGGGCCGGCCAGGCCCGGCGGGCGCCCCCGCGCCAGCGTCCAGGCCAGCGTCGCCATGCCGGCCATCGTCAGCACCGCCGCCAGGGAGTTGTAGTTGGCGCCGAAGTCCACCCCCCAGAGGCGGGTCTTGGCGGCGTACCAGGCGATCGAGCGCTGGACCACGAAGCTGGCGCTCAGCAGCCCGGTGCCCTGGGTCAGCGGGGCCACCAGGGCCAAGGGCCCGAAGAGGCTGTAGACGTAGACGATCGGGGTGGCGCTGAAGACCACCGCCTGCCAGCGGCCG